>JAEETR010000003.1 GCA_016286595.1 Oscillospiraceae bacterium
AGACCCGCAGATATCCGTCAGCCGGTTCTTCGACCGGCCGGACCGGGACAAGCAGTTTTTGTACCGGCTCATCATGGAGGAGCCCGACCCGGAAAAGGCCATGGAAAACTACCATCAGGGCCTTATGCGCATAAATTCCCGTGAGCGGTACGACCGCTTCGCGCGCTCCGGCTTTCCCGTACTTCTGCGGGACGAGGGCCGGAGCGTCGAAGAAACGCTCCGGCTGGCGGAGGGCGTGTTCGGCCTTTGCGGAAGGGCCGATTATTGACTTGTCCCTGCCCGGGTAGTATAATGCCCGAGGAAGCTGGATGTACATAGCGTGCTGCCGAATCTGCGGCGGCGCGCTTTTTATTTCGGAGGTATTCATATGGCGGGAAACGATCGTCTGGGCAGGGATCTGACCCGGGGCGGCATAGTGTCGGTTCTGTACCGGCTGGCCATACCTGTCATGCTCTCCAATCTGCTGCAGAGCGTGTACAATATGGTTGACATGATGGTCATCGGCAGGTACGAGGGCAGCGTGGGCCTTTCGTCGGTGTCCGTGGGCGGCGACGTGCTGCATCTGTTCCTCTTCATCGGCACGGGCTTTGCCACCGCCAGCCAGATAATGGTGTCCCAGTACATAGGCGCGGGAAAGCACAGGGAGCTCAACCGTGTCATCGGCACCCTGTTCTCCTTCATAATCCTGCTTGGGCTTGTGATGTCCGCCCTGGGATGCTTCGGGGCCAACGCATTTCTGAACGCTATGAACGTGCCGGAGGCCGCACGGGACGGCGCCTTCGACTATCTCGTGTGTTGCTCGGTCGGCATAGTCTTCACCTTCGGCTACAACGTGGTCAGCGCCGTGCTGCGTGGCATGGGCGATTCACGCCACCCCATGATGTTCATCGCCTTCGCCACCGTGCTGAACATGGTGCTGGACGTGGTGTTCGTGGGCGCTCTCCACATGGGCGCTTTCGGCGCCGCTCTGGCCACCATAACGGCCCAGGCTCTTTCCCTGACGCTGAGCGTGATATATCTTTACCGTCACCGCCAGTCCTTCGGCTTCGATTTCAAACCCGCCAGCTTCCGCATTGACGTGAAGCCCCTTCGCATACTGCTGCGGCTGGGCATACCAATCGCCATCCAGCACAGCGCCGCTTCCATCTCCGCGCTGTTCGTCAACTCCCACATCAACACCTACGGCGTGGCCGCCTCGGCCATCACCGGTGTGGGCAGCAAGCTCACCTCCATCGCCCTCATAGTGGCCAACGCGCTGAACACCTCCGGCTCTTCCATCATCGGCCAGAGTTTCGGCGCGGGAAAGATGGAGCGGGTATCCCGCACGGTATATACCATCTTTATCTCCGACCTTATCTTCGTGTCGCTTCTGTCCGCGGGCATACTCGCCTTCCCGGAAAAGGTGTTCGGCCTTTTCAACTCCTCGGAGGACGTACTCAGTCTGTCCCGCGTCTACGCCCCCGTCATGGCCATAACCTTCATGGGCTACGCGGTGCGCTCCCCCAGCCTTGCCCTCATCAACGGTCTGGGATACTCGCAGATGAATTTCTTCATGGGCATCACCGAGGGCATCATCCTGCGCATCGGCCTTACGTGGCTGCTGGGCATCGCCCTGGGCTTCGGTATCCAGGGGTTCTGGTACGGCTCCGCCATCGCCAGCTACGGCTACGGGCTGGTGGTGTTCCCCTTCTTCTTCAGCGGGAAGTGGCGAAAACTCAAAAACGTCAGCGAATAACGAAAAACGGGAAGGCGCCGCCTTCCCGTTTTTTTCAGCTCTCCATCTGCTTGCCGAGAAAGCCGGCCACCGTCTGCGCCAGCTTGTACTCCACGTCGCCGTGGACGGCGTCGCCCTCGCCGAAGAACACCACGCAGCCCATCACGTCCCCCTCGGATATGATAGGCGCGGCCACGGTCACCGCGTAGCGCTCGTCGCTGTCGGCCACCGGAAGACCCCGCTCGCCGGGACGGCGGCGGTATATCTGCCGCCCCTCCATTATCTGTTCCAGCTCCCCGCTGATATTCTTGCCCGCCAGCTCCCTTCTGGGCACGCCGCATACCGCGATGATGCCGTCACGGTCCGCCATGGCCACGGGCGCGCCGGTGGACTTTCCTATTGTGTCGCACATCTGGGCGGCGAAGTCCCCCAGTTCGCCCATGGGCGAATACTTCTTGAAAATGACCTCGCCGTCCTTATCGGTGTATATCTCCAGGGGGTCGCCCTCGCGGATGCGCATGGTACGGCGTATCTCCTTGGGTATCACCACCCGGCCCAGATCGTCTATGCGCCGCACGATTCCCGTTGCTTTCATATCACAAAGCTCCTTTGTGTGTCGTATTTCTTCCATAGTTTTTGAAAAGCGAGGCAAATTATGCAATCGCCGCCATTGGAAGATTTATGTCACGAGCCGCCTTTATCGGTCCCGACCGCTTCTCTCCCGCCGCGATATGTGCTATACTGTTGAAAATATCCCGTAAAGGAGATGCCGCCATGTCAAAAATCTACGAGATTTTCGGAAGCGACGCCCACACCATGACGATAGCCCTCATGGAGGCCGCCGGCGTCGCCGCCATGATACCGCCCGGAGGCAGCGTCGCCCTCAAACCCAATCTGGTGCTGGCCGGCACGCCGGACACCGGCGCCACGACCCACGCCGGGGTGCTTTCCGGCTGCATCGAGTATCTGCAGAAAAACGGATTTGCGGACGTAAGCGTCATCGAGGGGTCCTGGGTGGGCGACAGCACCGGCAGGGCCATGAAGGTGTGCGGCTACGACAAGGTGTGTGAAAAGTACGGCGTGCCCTTTTACGACCTGAAAAAGGACGGCACCCGGCAGGTGGAGACCGCCCTGCGGCCCATGGATATATGTGAGCGGGCGCTGGACGCCGATTTCCTCATCGACCTGCCCGTACTGAAGGGCCACTGTCAGACGGTGATGACCTGCGCGCTGAAAAACTGCAAGGGATGCCTTCCCGACAGGGAAAAGCGCCGTTTCCACTCCGAGGGGCTCATGCGGCCCATCGCCGCCCTGGCCGCCGCCCTCAAGCCGGAGCTTACCATAGTGGACAGCATCTGCGGCGACCTCAACTTCGAGGAGGGCGGCAATCCCGTGCAGACCAACCGCATGTATCTGGGCACTGACCCGGTGCAGATAGACGCCTACGGCTGCCGTCTCATGGGCATTGATCTGGACGAGGTACCCTATATCCGCCTGGCGGAGCAGTACGGCGGCGGCAGCACCGCCATAAACGACGGCGATATCGTGACCCTCAACGATCCCAAGGAGAGCAGGCCCTACCCCGCCGCCTCCGGCACGGTGGCGCGGCTGACGAGAAACGTCAGGGCGGACAGCGCCTGCTCCGCCTGCTACGCGTCTTTGGTGCGGGCCCTGTACTCCGCCGACGGCGAGGGGCTGCGGGTGCGCAGGAACGTATATATCGGACAGGGCTGGCGGGGCAAAAGTCCCGACGGCGTGGGCGTGGGAAACTGCTGCGCCGGCGCCGCCGAGTGCGTGAAGGGCTGTCCGCCCACCGCCGCCGACGTGCTGGAGCTTCTTCGGCGCATCGGATAAAGGCAGTCCGAAATAATAAAGACGGGAGATGACCCACGTGACCATTCAGCGTTCCTCCGACGGCAGATCGCGCCTGTGGACAGGCACCTTCTGTATCCTTATTCTGGTGAATATCTGCTCCAGCATGGCCCTGCAGATGACGGTGCCCATCGTGGCCAAGTACGCCATCAGTCTGGGGGCTTCGCTGAAGTTTGCCTCCGCCATAGCGTCGGTGATGAGCTTTGCGGGGCTTCTCATGTGCCCCTTCGCCGGGGCGATAGCCGACCGGGTAAACAGAAAATGGCTGTACGTCATCGCCAGCGCCGCCTACGGTCTTTGCATCATAAGCCACTTCGCCGTGAGAGATCCGGTGCAGCTGCTTCTGCTGAGGCTGCTGACCGGCTTTGCCTTCTCCTTCACCAATCTGACCATAATAGCCTACTCCGCCACCTACGTTCCCCAGGACAGGTACGGCGAGGGTGTGGGCTACATAACGCTGTCCACCTTCGCCGCCCAGGCTCTGGGGCCCGGGATGGGCGCCTACCTCCTGGAGCACTTCGGCTATTCCGCCGCCTTCGCTTCGGCGGGCTGCTTCTCCCTCCTGAGCGCGCTGACGGTAGTGTTCATCAGCTACGAGGACGTGCGGCGCAGCGTGGGTAAGTATAAATTCAGCCTGAGAAGTCTCATCGAGCCGAGGCTTCTCGTGTTCTCACTGCTGGCCGCCCTTTACAGCATGGCCAACGGCCTTGTCAGCACCTTCATGGTGCTCATCGGCGACGAGAGGAACATCGCCAACGTGGCGCTGTTCTTCACCGTTTACTCCCTCCTCATGGTGCTGGGCCGCCCCGTCTACGGAAAGCTGCTGGACAAAAAGGGGGTTTACTTCATCCTCTTCCCCTCCTATCTGCTGAGCGGCCTGGGGCTGGCGGCGGTGGGCCTGAGCGCCACGCTGGCCGCGGTGCTGGCCGCCGCCGTGCTGATGGCGCTGGGTCAGGGGTCGGGGGTCCCCTCGGTGCAGGCCCACTGCGTAAGGTACATGGGCAAGGAGCGGGCCGGCGTGGCCACAAGCACCTGCCAGATAGGCCAGCACGTGGGCAACACCATCGCCCCGTGGCTGGGCGGTCAGATGGTGTCCTCCTTCGGCTATACCGCCACCTTCTGCGGCTTCGGCGCAGCGATGCTGACCATCGGCTGGGCAGCCATGGCCCTGCAGTACCGGGTCATAGACAGGCTCCCGGGCGCTCCGTCCATTCCGGAATAGACTTTTCCCCAGATCCCTTTCCATATTCGAATTGATTAATGTTGCTCCGTTCCAATATAATACGTTCCGGTACAGAGCCGAAACGCTTATTATTGAACGGTGATCAATACCGCGGCTGAGAGCTCTGCGCCTCACGCCGCGGTTTTCTCTTCCCCGCGCAAACCTTTTCAAGGAGGACGTCCCCGTGAAAAAAGAGCTCCGCACAGGCATCTGCGTATTTATGATCGCCCTGGCCTTCGGTTTCCAGATAACCGGCATAATGCCGGTGCTGGGCATGGTACAGGAGCGCTACAGCTCCTATACCACCGGCGTGGTGCAGCTCATGCAGACGCTGCCCTACGGCCTTATCATGATCACCTCCCTGCTGCTGGGATGGCTGACAGCCCGGTTTTCCGACAAAAAGCTGGCCCTTGCGGCCACGCTGGTCATCGGCGTGTGCGGCGCGCTGCCCTTCCTGTTCGACAGTTTCGGAGCCCTGTGCGTCTCCCGTCTGCTGGTGGGCTTCGGCTTCGGGGTCGCCGGACCGATCAACTCCTCCATCATCACCTCCCACGTACCCCCCGAGAAAAGGGCCGGATACTTCGGTCTGAACGTTGTCGGCATGGGCATCGGCTCCATGTCCGGCAACCTCATCGGCGGCATGCTGGCAAAGGCCGGTCTGCGCTGTTTCTACCTTGTATATCTTTTGGGCGTGCTCAGCTTTCTGGCGGTGCTGATTCTCCTGCCGGAGGCCCCCTCCGCCGAATATCGCGCCGATGACGACCGCAGACTCAACTCCACCGTGTTTTTCGTGGCGGCGGCGGCGTTCCTGCACACCCTGTTCATCAACGCCTACATGACCAACGTCAGCATGTACATAACCCGGAAAATCACCGAGGACCCCGGCGTGTCCGGCGCGGCCACCGCGCTGATGTCCGCCGCCCAGCTAATGATGGGACTTGCCTTCCACAGCGTGGTCAAAAAGCTCGGCCGGGCCACCCTGCCCTTTTCCGTGTTCACCGCCGCGGCCGGTTTTGCCGGTCTGCTCTTCATCCCCGGCATAGCGGGAGTTCTCATCGCCGGTTTCTTCTGCGGTCTTTCCCTCAGCTGCTTCAAC
>JAEETR010000051.1 GCA_016286595.1 Oscillospiraceae bacterium
GACAGCAGCGCCGTCTCAATTATCTGTGCCTGGGCGAGGGGTGCCTTCACCGTGACGATGGGCTCGTTGGGGAACACGGGAGTGCCGTCGGGAACGGCGTAGATATCGCCGGTGAAACGGAAATCGCGCAGATACTCGATGAACTTCGGACTGTAACCCCGGCGGGAGAAGTAATCAAGACTCCGCTGGTCGAAACGGAGATTTTCTATGTAGGGGATCAGCTTGTCGATGCCGGCCATGATGGCGTAGCCGCCGCCGTTGGGTATCTCCCGGAAGAAGGCGTCGAACACCGCGGGCTGCTCATGCTTTCCGTTGAGGAAGTAGCCGTGGGACATGGTCATCTGATACTCGTCGGTCATAAGCGTATAATTGCGGGGGAGCCGCTCATATCCGTTGCACAGCTTCATATCTTGATCCTCCGTCGCTGAAAAAGATTGATTAACGATTATAATAACACATATTGCAAGCACATACAATACGGAGGAAAAACGGCGAAGAAATGTTGACTTCTACAATGAAATGTGGCATACTTAAAACAGAGTTGTATTCCTTTTGTTTATTATAAATCAACTAAAACGGAGGTATCGTTATGTCTGCTGACCGCATGAGCCCCATAAACGGAAAATCCGCCGCCAAGCGCCTCGTCTGGGGCGCTCCCCAGAACCACATAAGCTGGGCTTACATGAAAGAGCTGCGGGAAAACCACCCCTGCATGATGTTCGAGTGCAACCCCTACGTGGAGGTGTATCAGTTCCGGGACAACCTTTACGGCATTTTCAATCAGAACTGCGACGGCGCAGGCGACGTGTGGATGTGGCTGACCGTGGGCCCGGAGAAGTGCCTGCTGGTGGACACCGCCTATGGTCTGGGCGACAGTAAGGGCGTCGTGGACCAGATCACCGGCGGCAAGGAGATCATCGTAGTCAATACCCACGACCATTTTGACCACGCCTTCGGCAACTGCCGGTTCGGCCGGGCCTACTGCCATGAGGCTCTGGTGCCCCTGCTTCAGGCTCAGGACGAGCACATGTGGGATTATCTGTTCGACAAGGACGGTAACAACCGCTGGCTTCAGTTCGACAGGAAGGACCTGCCCCAGTTCAAGCCCTACGAGATCATCGGCGTGCCCGACGGTTACACCTGGGATCTGGGCGGGGGATATGAGATCGAGCTGATAAACTCCAACGGCCACGGAGGCCCCGGCGCCGCCATGTATCTCGATAAGAAGAACAAGATCCTTTTCGCCGGCGACAACATCTGCTCCGACGTGTCCGGCTGCGGCAGCGTCAGCTTCCCCATTGAGAACTGCTCTCTGTATAAGTACCGGGAGTGCGTTAAGAAGCTGGTGGCCCGTATCGACGAGATTGACTACATTTTCCCCGAGCACTTCATGGTTAACCTGGAGTCCTGCATGCTCTACGACGTGCTGGAGGCCCTGGACAGCGTCCTGGCCGACCCCGAGCACAATTACGATTACATCGTGACCAGCGTCAGCGGCAACGGCGGCCCCGCCCGCTCCCGCTATTTCAAGTACATCAAGGGCTTCTCCACCATGGCCTACGGCATCGTGGACAAGGAGCCCGAAACCGTCCCCGCCGCAGTCCGCACGAGGGGAAAATAAGCAGAAACGACGCAAAAAACCCGCTGCCTTCATGCAGCGGGTTTTTTATTGCTTTTTTATCACAGATCGAGCTTGTAGTCGCCGGGCTCAATAATGTCGGCCTTTCTCAGCAGCTCCGACACGACCCACGCCACCGCGGCGGGGATGACGATGGAGATGAGTACCAGACCGATCCAGTCGAAAGCGGTGGCGCCGTCGCCGTTTGCCCAGCCCACGATGACGCCGATGGGTCCCACCAGACCGCAGGTGCCCATGCCGGAGGCGATGGCGAACCCGTTCTGTTCAAGACGGAAAAGGCAGGTGGCGATGGGGCCGTTGACGGCGGAGGCCGCGACGGCGGGTATCCACAGAAGAGGCTTTTTCATAAGATTGGGTATCTGCAGCATCGACGTGCCCAGACCCTGGGCCATAAGTCCGCCGATCCTGTTCTCACGCCAGGAAGCCACCGCGAAGCCCACCATATGCGCGCAGCAGCCGGCAACGCAGGCTCCGCCGGCCAGACCCACAAGACCGAAGGACAGGCATATTGCCGCGGAACTGATGGGGAGAGTAAGGACGATGCCCATGACCACGGAGATGAGAAGGCCCATAAGGAAGGGCTGCATCTCGGTGGCCCACATGATAAAGGTGCCAATGGCGGTACCCACCATGCCCACCGGGGGCGCTATGAGGGCCGAGGCCGCCACGCCCACAAGTATGGTCACAGCCGGGGTGACGATCAGGTCCACCGGGGTGCGTTTCGACACAAGTTTGCCGCAGAAAACGGAGATGAGCGTGATAACGTAGACCGCCAGGGGACCGCCGCTGCCGCCGTAGGTATTGGCGGCGACGCCCACCGTCAGCAGAGAGTAAAGCACGTAGGGGGGAGCTTTCATGGCGTAGCCGATGGCGCAGGCCATGGCGGCGCCCTGCACTATCTTGGCGAAGGAGTTGGCGTCGGCGAAGATGCTGAAATCCTTTTCCCAGAGGGAGAAACTTACGTCGAAGAGATAAGTGCCGACGGTGCTAATGATGGTGCCGATGAGCAGCGATGCGAACAGGCCCTGGGCCATACCGCCCAGGCCGTCTATGAAGATGCGCTGGGTCGAGAATTCGATATTCTGCTTCTTCAGATACGCGCCAAAGCCGCTCTTTTCTTTCTTTTTCATACTGCCACACTCCTTATCAATGCGGTCAAGTCCTGAATTATATCCTGTCCTTATAATAGTTCACCAGCATATCGACGCAGGCGCCGTAAGAGGCGATGCCCTTCTCCTGACCGTTGGCCTTGAGGAAGGTGTCGTACACGGCGGCGGAGCTGTCGGTTATGGGGGATTCAAACCTTTTCCAGTACTCGTTGTTCTCGTTCCAGTCCGTAAGCATGCCGCCCTGGATCTCGTCGTACAGCTGCGCCCATCTGTCGTAATCGGCGAGGTACAGCGCGTTCATAAGATAAATGGAGCCGGAAAGATATCCCGAGTATACGAAAACGTCGTCGCCCGAGGAAAGACACGCCGCCACGCTGAGGAAATTGGCTTCCTGCTCGGAACTGACGTTTTTCTGATGGGCAAGCTCATGGGCAATGGTGGCCGGTACCAGGCAGGGCGGAGAATCTACGTTTATGCAGGCCTCGCACGTAAAGGGGAAATATATGCCGGTGAAGCCCATATAGCTCATTATCTTCGAGAAAAATATCTTCTTCGGCGCCCTGGAAACGGTGCCGGACAGCGTGGGGAACTCCTCGCTCAGCCGGTTGTAGACCAGCACGGAGCGGGCGAAATATCTGTCCTCATCGGCGGCGAAGGTGCCGTCGGACAGACGGGGCACGTCGTTTGCATGGGCGGCGGCGTTTTTCACGAAGTACTCGGTCACCCGGTAAAGGTCGTCCGTCTCCACGGGGCCGTTGGACACGCCGCTGCGCTCGGAAAAGGAGGTGGAGTTGTAACTCACGCCCCACATCCACAGATATACGCAGAAAAGCCACAGTCCCACGGCGCACAGTATACCCACGCGATAGACCAGCGTTCCCAGCTTCGTGCCGGAGCGTCTGATGAGGATCACGGTGCGGATGACGAACACGGCGGCAAAGAGGATGAGCCCTGCGTACAGCCATTCCATAACGCAGAAGGGGACGAGATCGAAGAGACCGCCCACCAGCCGGTGGGCAGGAGCCATGAAGCGGGACACCACGGCGTCTGCCATGGTCTGTGAGGTGAAGAATATGTAGTAGACGCAGACGGCGAAGACAGGTATCATGACGGCGGTGGCCAGTTCAGCCCAGCGATGGGGGCGGCCTTTTTTTCCGCTTGCCTGCATCGCGGCGGCCTTTGCCGCCGGCGGTGCCTTTACTGCCATATCATCGCCTCCTGTCACAAAAGATCATAGCGTAAGCCGTTACGCTATTGTATCACATAATTCGCCAATAGTTAATGGTATATTTATATCATTTTGAAAAAACCCGGCCGTCCGCAGCGGACGGCCGGGTTTGCGC
>JAEETR010000052.1 GCA_016286595.1 Oscillospiraceae bacterium
CGAGCGAAGCGAGTCGCAGGCTGCCCGAAGGGCAGACGGATGAGGTGTCCTCCCCTATCCCCTCCACTTGACGGTGAGTCCGGCGGAGCCGTCGGACAGGTCCCAGTGCCCCACCGCCAGACGGCTCAGCGCCACCACGTCGGTGATATAGAGCTGGTTGTTGCTCATATACGCCACCTTCACGTCGTCCTGCCAGAAGCTCAGCTCATCGGCGGCGTAAATGGCCCGGAAGCCCTTCTGCTCCACCACCTTGTAGGCCGCGCCGTCCACGGTGACGGTGGCGTCGTTGCCCTCCGCGTCCTGCATCACGGTGAGGTTCTGGCCGATGGCGATGCCGATGATGGGGGTGGTGGCCTCCCGCCAGCCCACGATGCCGCTGCGGATATAGCCCTCGCTCTCGATGCGCCAGGCGTGGAAGTCGGCGCTGACGGCGTCCACGCTGCCCTGCAGCTGGCTGACGTAGGCCACGTACTGGGTCAGGGCGTTGGCGGTGGCCTCCAGCTGCTGGGCCACGGACTCGGCGTAGGTGCCGAATTCGCTTCGGGCCACGTAGTCCCCCCGGATCTCCATGAGCACCGCCCGGAGGCCGCCGTCCCCCTCGATGACCTCGCCCAGGGCGTCGACCAGGGCCCGGAGGTTGCCCAGGTCGATGGCGGTGTGGCTCTCCACCTCGTCCGCCGTCTTGATGATCAGCGCCTTCAGGTAGTTCACCTGCCGGACCAGCTCCGCGGACGCCTGGCGTGACGCCTGCTGCGCCGCCGCCTGGGCCGCGCCGCCGGCATCGCCCGCCCCGTCCAGCGCCAGCTTCAGGTACTCCTGCAGCTCATAGAGGTAGTCGTATACGGTTTTGTCCCGCACCCCGGCGGGGGGCGGCGTCAGCTTGACCATGCCCGCGCCCCCCTCAGTTCAGCGCCGTGAAGCTGCCGTGGTAGGGCGACTTCCGGGCCCGGGCGATGGGGTTGCCCTCCGCGTCCGTCAGGGGCGTGCGGTGGTCGTCCTTCATGACCCACTCCAGCTCGCCCCGGGCCACCATGTCCCGGGCCACGTGGGCGGGGACGTAGCCGTAGGGCGGCACGTGGACCACGGGGCCGGTGTAGGAGCCGGTGTGGGACGCTGCGGAGTCGGCGGCGTTTTTGCCGGAGCCGGAGGAGCCGCCCCGGGAGGAGCCGCCGGAGGACGAGCCGGACTTGCCGGCGGCGCGCAGGGCGAACTGCCGCTCCCACTGCTGGTCCGCCACGGCGTCCCGGCCCAGCTGGTAGTCCCACTGGGTCTGCTTCCACCACGCATCGCTCTCGTCGTTGGCGCGGCGGCGCCAGTAGTCCAGCATGTCGCTCCAGCGGCCGTAGTCGGCGTCCCGCTCGTCGGCGTAGCGGCGGTAGGCCGCCGCCTCGGCGTCGTTGTAGTCCCCCACCGCGTCACGCCAGCGGGCGTAGGCCGCCGCCTCGGCGTCGCTCAGGCGGCGGTACTGCCGGTCCAGCTCGTCCCCCTCGGCGTTGTAGCGGTCCAGGGCGAGGCTGTAAAGCTCCGGCACTTTACCGTTAAGCTGCTGCAGGTACTCATCGTATGCCTGCTGCCCCACGTTCTGGCCGTAGCTGCTGGAATACCCCCCGGTGAGGCCGGCGGCTCGGCCCATGGTGTCCGCCATGGCCCGGCGGCCCAGATTCAGGTACTGGTCCCGGTACTGGCGGTACAGGGGGTCGTTCTCCAGGTCGTAGGAGAAGGGGTCACGCCCGGCCATGCGGCCGGACAGCTCCTCCAGCTCCGCGGCATAGGGGGAGGTATAGTCCCCGGGTCCGCCGGCGCGGACGGCCTGCCACGCCTGCTCCGCCTCGGTGACGGAGGCGCCGGGGGTGTAGCCGCTCTCGAAGGCGCTGAGGGCGTCGGCGGTGTGCCGGGAGACCTGTCCGCCGCCGGACGCCGTCTGGACGGAGAGGCCGGGCCCCACCGGCTGGGTGGTGTCGCCGGTACCCCGGGCGGGTGCGCCGGGCAGGGTGGCGGGGGTGCCCTCCAGCAGGCGGCCCCAGGTCTTGTCGCCCACCACGCCGTCGGGGAGCAGGCCGTTGGCGCTCTGGTATTTCTTCACGGCGTCGCGGGTCGCTGCGCCGAACACGCCGTCCACCGCCAGGTCGGCGCCGCGGGCGTTGAGCCGGGTCTGGAGGCGGCGGACCTCGCCGCCCCGGCTGCCGGTTGTCAGTTTCGTAAACGTTGCCATAGTATCGATGTTCCTTTCTTGTTCTTCGTCCAAAATCTGCGGATTTTGGACGAGAAGGATTGCAGTCCGCAAGTGTGCGAGCGTCTCACGCAAGCGAGTGCGCTGCAGCAGGCCGCAAACCCCCTCGTCCGAAATCCTCAGATTTCGGACGAATTGCGAAATACGTCGCTGCCCCGCTCCACGTACCGGGCGATGCTGTAGATCCTGCACGCCGCGTCGCCGGAGAGGCGGATGCGCAGGTGGTCGCAGCGCCGGGGCGGCACCGGCAGCAGGGCGCTGCCCAGCCCGTGGCCGGTGTAACTGCCCTTGTCCACCCATGCGCCGCCCTCGTCGTACCGCACCGCAAGGCGCACCGTGCCCAGCGTGTCGCAGCGGATCACGAAGCGGCTGACGTACTCGTTCTCCGCCAGATCGTACCCCATGACCCCGCTGGTGACAGACCATGTAAAGGGCTCCTCCCTGTCACCGTCGGCGCAGATCAGGGCGTTGGTGTCCTCGTCGATCCAGCAGAGGGAGCCGTCCACCGCGGCAAACGCCATGGCCTTGGTGCTGTCCTGGCGGTGCCAGATGCCCCGGCCGGCGTCGTAGGTGAACAGGTGCCAGGAGCCGTCGGCGCGGCGCAGGGACAGCCAGTACACGTCCCCGGCGGCGCCGGCCCGGGCGTCCTCCCAGACCTCGTTCCCCAGCGCCTCCGACACGCACACCGGCAGGGCGCCGGTGTAGGCGCAGACCCCGGAGCGGCTCACGTAGTACAGCGTCTCCCCCACGATGGCCAGGCTCCGCCAGCAGCCACGCTGGACGCCCCGGCCCTCCACCGTGACGATGCGGTGGGCGCCGCTGTCGCTGGGGTACACCTTCTCGATGCCGTTCTCCTTGAAGAACAGGGGGTGGCCCAGATGGGTGACGGCGCCGGTGAACACGCCGTCGCTGCCCCGGCTGGCGGCGTAGCTGTCGGTGCTGAGGCCCATGAAGCGGTTCCAGTTTTTGAAATCCCCCAGGGAGCTGGCGTAGATCTCGTTCACCGGCTTGCCGTCCACCAGGCCGTACTTGCAGCCCCAGATCCGGTTGCCGCACTCGGTGACGTAGTCCATGTCCGGCACGGCGCGGCGCACCGTGGCGCCGCCGTTTGCGGTGGCGGTGACGGTGGGCAGCACCCCCGGTATCACGATGTAATCGTCCCCCACGGCGTAGAGGGCGTGGGCGCCGTTGAGGCTCTCCAGCGTCCCGGTGAGGCCGGACACGGTGACGCCGTCGTAAAGGGAAAACCCTTGCCCGATGTTGGGAGCGGACAGTTTCACGTAGGTGGTGGGGATCACGATCCACATGCCGCTGTCGGCGCTCCACTCCTTCAGCACCGGGGCGGCGGGGTCGGTGAGATCCAGCCACGGCTCGCCGCCGGCGGGGGATTCGGGGGCGGCGGCGGAGGCGGAGCAGCCGGTGTAGGGGCTGCCGTCCTCGTGGCACAGGGCGGCGCTGACGGCGCCGGTCACGGTGACGGTGTGCTCCATGCTGCCCCTGTCGCTCAGGTCCTGGGTGTTGAGGTACTTCTTGTCCGGCCAGATCAGCAGGTAGGCGCCCATGCTGATGAGCTGCTTGGGGCAGTCCGCCGCCGCGGTGGACAGGCCCAGCTCCACGGTGTGACCGTTGTAGACCACGTTCTCCCCCTCCACCACCGCCAGGGCGTCCTTGGCCAGCATGCCGGCGGGGGCGTTCAGGGCGCGGACGGTGCGGCGGGGGCGGCGGGTGGACAGGACGGGATAGCGGTCGGCGGTCATGTTCTCCTCGTCGTACCACGCGCCGGCGGGGATCTTCTCGCCCCGGTCGTAGCCCCGGAACACGTCCGTCACCGCCATCCGGGCGGGGGCGCTTTTCCGCTTGGTCAGACGCATGGCGCGCCTCCCGTCAGGTCCAGCCGCTTCGCCGCCGCCAACGGCGCGTGGGTGCGGTTGTACCAGTTGCGCAGCTCGTCCCAGGCGTTCTGGCAGGCCGCCGCCGCGTCGTTGTACCGGCCGGTCTCGCCGTTGTGGTAGTGGATCTTCATCTCCAGATACAGGGGGTACACCCGGTCGTAGGGCGCCGGGGCGAGAAGCTCTGTATCGTCTGCGGTCTCATATGGTGTAAAGGGATTTTCCCTGCCGCCCTCGTGGGTGAGCACCAGCTCGGTAAGGATGGTCTTTTCCACCTCGTTGAGCCAGCGCAGCTTGTGGGCGGCTGTGTACTGGTTGGGCGTCAGGTCGTCCACCAGGGTCATCAGTTGGTTGATGGTCATGTGTGTCTCCTTTCGTGGGGTGGGGTGCGGGTGGACGGGGGGACGGGGGGACGGAGGGACGGGGGGACGGAGGGACGGGGGGACGGATTCCCACGGGCTGCTGGCGCAGCCCTCGGAATGACAGGAGGGGGCGTTTCCGCTTTTTGTCATTGCGAGGCCCCAACAGGGCCGCGGCAATCCGTATCTCTTCTGTCATTGCGAGGAGCCAGTGCGCACACTGGCGACGCGGCAATCCGTAACCCTGTCATTGCGAGCCGCGCAGAGCCAGATGAGGTGTCGCTCCGCAGGTAACAAATGAGGGGTCTTGTGACGTTCCACCTCATCAGTCTGCCCTTCGGGCAGCCAGCTTCTCTGCCCACCGTCGTGTCACCCGCTTCTCGCTCCCGTCGGTCGCGACAAGCGGGACACTTCCTCGAAACCGCCTCGCTTTATCCGCCACTGGCGGCGCTTCGGCGGTTTCCCCAAGGAGAAGCCTTTGGTGCGCCGCCGAAGCGTGGCGGATTTTATCCAAAGCCTTCCCCTTGAGGGGACACCCAAAGGGTGTTTGCTCCGCCAGCCGCTCGTCCCTCGCGGGGCGTCGCTGGCAAGCGTGGCGCGCAGCGCCGGATGAGGTGTCCGTCTCCCCCGCCCTGCCCCGTCAGCCGTTCTGGCGCTGGGCCAGCTCCTCCTTGCGCTGGGCGGCGAAGTCCCGCAGGGCCTCGGCGTTGCGCAGCGCCTCGTACACCGGGCGGGGCACCGGCACGGGTCTGCCGCTGCGGGGCACCTGGAAGCGGCGGTCGTTCACCGCCACGAACTGGAAGTTCTGCTCGTTCTTGGGGTGGCGGGGCAGGGTGATCTCCACCATGTCCTGCCAGGGATCGTAGGTTTTGTTCTCAGCCATGGGTGGTTCTCCTTTCATGTGTTGTGGGGGGATGGGTTCACCTCATCCGTCACAGCCTTCGGCTGTGCCACCTTCTCCTCAAGGAGAAGGCTTTAGGGGTGCTTCACGCAAGCCTTCCCCCCGGGGGGAAGGTGCCGAGCGTCAGCGAGGCGGATGAGGGGTCGGCCTCGCAGAGTTCGCGGCGCGCACGCCGCG
Organism: Oscillospiraceae bacterium; assembly: GCA_016286595.1. Lineage (GTDB taxonomy): Bacteria > Bacillota > Clostridia > Oscillospirales > Oscillospiraceae > RUG626. The sequence continues at coordinate 5,557 of JAEETR010000052.1, forward strand.
AAGAATTGAGATCATTTTTCCGACGACATGTCTATGTCCTCTCCCCCGTTATGGGGTGGGCTTGGGAGGGGAGAGGCTCTCCCCTCCCAGGCATCGCAGATTTCGCGTCCGCAGATGCGAAGATATGCAATCATTTTTCGCCGCGGCGTGTACGTGGCGAAAAATACTTCTCAGTCCGCAAGTGTGCGAGCGTCTCCCGCAAGCGAGTGCGCGCAGCGGACTGCAATCTCATTCACGGCAAAACGGCAAAGCCGTTTTGCGTGAGGTTAATTCGCCTCGTCGGTGGCGGAATACGCGCCGCAGGACTCCACCCGGACCATGCGGTCCTCGTAGAGGATCTTGGCGCCGTTGGTCATCAGCTTGTAGCCGATGGTGGAGTACTGGTCCAGCGGGCCGCCGGCCTCGTGCTTGGGATGGATGATCATCTCCAGGCCGCCGCCGTTTACGTCCACGGTGCCGTAGGCGTCCTTGCCCAGGATCAGGGTGCAGTACACCGCCAGGCCGCTGGGGCAGCCCTCGCCCTTGAGGACCTTGGCCTGGGTGGTCTCCACGAAGCGGACGCCGTGGAGCTTGCCGATCTCGCCGTCGAAGATCTCGTTGGGGCCGGCGTACTTGTGGGCGTCCAGCCATGCCGGATCGCTGCGCAGGTCGTAGGCCACGCTGGGGTGGATGATGGCCACGTAGCAGCCGTCGATGGTGGGGGCGTGGTTCTTCTTCAGGAAGGTGGCGGCGCGGTTGACGGTGTCGGCGGTGAGCTTGCAGGTGGCGTCCAGCGATGCGCGGCTGGTGACGTCGGTGGTGCCGTTCTTGCGGGCGTAGATGACGGACGTGCCGGAGATGATGTCGTTGCGGATCAGCTCGTCACGGGTGCGTCCGGCGGAGGCGGCCAGCTCGGTGTTGGCCTCCAGGATCACGGGGTCCACGGCGGTGAGCGCCAGCTGGTCGGAGACGGAGACGTAGGTGCCGTACTGGGCCACCTCGTCGGTGATGGAGCTGACGCCCAGCTTCTGGCCGTCGGGGATGACGCCCTCGGTGAGCTGTCCGGCGTTTTCGAGGGTGTTGAACTTGCGCCACTCGATGACCTTGCCCCGGCCCTGGGGGATGGTCTGCTGGCGGCCGAACTGGGCGTGGACCATCTCGGGACGGGCGTTGACCAGCAGCTCGGTGTCGTAGTAGGTCTTCATCTCGGGGGCCAGGGTGTTGGCGCCGGAGAAGGCGGTGACGGTGCCGGTGGCGGGATCCACGTAACCGGCGGTGGTGTTGATAACGTTGCTCATGTGGTTTCTCCTTTCATTTCATTTCGTCCAAAATCTGCGGATTTTGGACGAGTGGGGTTTGCAGTCCGCTGCATGCACTCGCTTGCGGGGGACGCTCGCACACTGGCGGACTGAGCGGTATTTTTCCGACGCACATGTCGTCGGAAAAATGATGGAATACCCTTGGGTGCAAACGCGAATTTTGCGAAGAGCGCGCGGGATCAAAACGTAACCCGCGCCGATCGGCGGGAGTCGGAGGTGATGCCTCGCAGAGTTCCGCCGCTGTCAGCGGCGGAAGACTCTCAATCGAAATTACTGACGACATGCGCGTCAGTAATTTCACTTCTCAGGCTCACGGAGTGTGCGAACGAACGGGGTCCCCACCGCAAACCAACGCAGTGTTTGCGGTGGGGAGAGGAGCCGGAACGGAGCGAGTGAGGCGTGCCGCTGTGCGGCACGACGAAGGCTGCACAGTCTCCGGCGACGAAGTGCGCGCAGTGAGCCGGCAAACTCCTCTCACCCAAAATCCGCAGATTTTGGGTGAATTAAAACACGACCCTCTCCCCCCGCATGACGCGGTCGCGGATGTCCCGGCGCTGCTGGGGGGACAGGTGTGCCGGGTCGGGGCGTGTGTCGGCGGCGGC
>JAEETR010000053.1 GCA_016286595.1 Oscillospiraceae bacterium
ACAACGCCGAATACTACCGTGCAGGCCGGGACGGGTTCATCGATTCTATGAAGGAGCTTGAAGCGTACTATAACTCCGAAGAGTTCGCCGCTCTCCCCTCACGCTCCTTCGTGACCGGCCACGCGGCGTTCGCCTATCTGTGCAGGGATTTCGGTCTTGAGCAGCGCAGCGTGGAGGACGTGTTCGCCGAGGGAGAACCCAGCGCCAGGCAGCTGATGGAGCTCATCGACTACTGCCGCGAAAACGGAGTGAGCGTCATCTTCGCAGAGGAGATGGCCAGCCCCGAGGTATCTCAGACGCTGGCTGACGAGGTGGGCGCGAGAGTGGAGACGATCTGCACCATGGAGAGCGCCGAGGACGGTCTGACCTATCTCGAGCGGATGAAGTCGAACCTCGAAAAGATATTTGACAGCATGAAATGATGAAACGGGAGCGATTTGAAGATCGCTCCCGTTATTCTTATTCCCAGTCCTTCCATATCTCGGGGCAGTAGCCCACGGTAGCCTGCCGCCCGTTGCGGACGATAGGCGTTTTTATAAGGCGCGTGTCCTCGAGAAGCTTTTCCTTCTTGTCCGCGTCGTAGGCAAGATACTTCAGTATCTCAGCGCCGTCAGCCTTCTCGTCGACGAGGTTTTCAAGCCCCACGGCCCGGATCACGCTGTCAAGCTCGCCCCTGCTTATGCCGTAGCGCAGGACGTCGATCTGCTGGAATTTGATGCGCCGCTCCTTGAAATAGCGTTCGGCCTTTTTGGTGTCGAAGCACTTGTTTTTCCCGAAAATCTGAATGTTCATATATCCATTATCACCGGTATTATCATGGGGTTGCGTTTCGTCTGTGCGAAGAGGTAGTCGGAAAGACGCCCCCTCACCGCGTTCTTTATACCGGACCAGTCGGTGATGCGGCGTTTGGCGCAGGACTCCACCGCCTCCACCGTCAGCGTTTTGAGCTGGTCGATGAGAGCCTCGGACTCCTTGACGTACACGAAGCCGCGGGTGACGATATCCGGCCCGGACACGAGCTCCCCGTCCTGGCTGGACAGGGTGATGACCACCACCACCATGCCGTCCAGCGCGAGATGCTTTCTGTCGCGCAGGACCACGTTGCCCACGTCGCCCACGCCTATTCCGTCGATGAACACCCGGCCGGAGGGCACCGTGTCGTGGACCATTATGCTCCTGCCGGAAAGCTCGATAACGTCGCCTATGTTGGCGATTATCACGTTGTTGGGCTTTACTCCCATCTCCTTGGCCACGGCGCCGTGGAGCTCGAGGTGACGGTGCTCGCCGTGGACGGGGATGAAGTATTTGGGCTTGACGAGAGCCAGCATCAGCTTCATCTCCTCGCGGCAGGCGTGGCCGGTGGCGTGGAGAAGGGAGCCCCTGTCGTACACCACCTGCACGCCCCTGCGGAACAGCTCGTCAATGACCTTGGATATGGTCTTTTCGTTGCCGGGCACCACGGAGGCGGAGATTATCACCTTGTCCCCGGGCCCCAGCTCTATCTGCCGGTGCTCGGAGAAGGCCATACGGTGCAGCGCGCTCATCGTCTCGCCCTGGGAGCCGGTGGATATGATGACCGCCTTGTCCCTGGGCTGGTTCTTTATCTGGTTTATGTCCATTATCACCCCGGCGGGTATCTTCATATAACCCAGCTCGGTGGCGATGCGCAGGATGTTCTCCATGCTGCGGCCGGTAACGCACACCTTCCGCCCGTACTTCACGGCGCAGTCGATGACCTGCTGTATGCGGTGGACGTTGGATGCGAAGGTGGTCACGATTATGCGGTCCCGGCAGTCCTTGAACTGCTCGTCGAGACTGACGCCCACGCGCCGCTCCGACAGCGAGTAGCCGGCGTTTTCCACGTTGGTGGAGTCGCTGACAAGAGCCAGCACCCCGTGCTTGCCCAGCTCGCCTATGCGGGCCAGATCGATTATATCCTCCCCTATGGGGGTGGTATCTATCTTATAGTCGCCGGTGTGGAGCACTACGCCCACCGGCGTCTTTATCGCCAGGGCGACGGAATCGGGGATGGAGTGGTTCACGTGGATGAACTCCACGTTGAAGCATCCCGCCTTGACCTTCTCCCCCGCCTTGACTGTGACCATCTGCACCTTGCTGTCGTTGCCGTGCTCCTCCAGCTTTATATCCGCAAGAGCGGCGGTGAGGGCAGTGGCGTAGACCGGCGCGGATATTGAATCCATCACGTAGGGCAGAGCGCCGATGTGGTCCTCGTGCCCGTGGGTCAGAAATATGCCCCGGAGCTTTTCCTTATTCTTTTCAAGGTACGTCACGTCGGGTATGACGAGGTCTATGCCGTACATATCGTCGTCGGGGAAGCCGACGCCGCAGTCCACGACTATCATGTCGTTTCCGTACTCGTAGACGTACATGTTTTTTCCTATCTCGTTGAGTCCTCCCAGCGAGATGATTTTCAGTTTTTCAGCCAAAATATATTCTCCTTAACAAATTATGTAAACCTTAACGAGCCCACAGGACTCCCGTTTGTGAAAAAGGCCCCCGTTCGTCCTTCTTCGCGGTCGTTCCGTGCGCTTTATTGTATTCTATCTGTTCACGGCGCAAGCTGCGGCGCCGCAATCGTCATGGTAAGTATGCCCTGAAACGGGCGGATATAATACCCCTTCAGATCTCCTGCCGTCCGGCCAGCGCCCGCATAAGGGTGGCGTCGTCGGCAAATTCAAGGGACGCGCCCACGGGGATGCCGTAGGCCAGCATGGTCACCTTCACGCCGAAGGGCTTGAGAAGGCGGGATATGTACCGGGCGGTGGTCTCCCCTTCCGTGTCGGGGTTCATGGCCATTATGACCTCGTTTATGCCGCCCTCGGCCACACGGGCCACCAGCTCTTTTATTTTGATATCGTCCGGGCCGATGTAGCGTCTGGGCGAGATAACGCCGTGGAGCACATGATAGGTGCCGTTAAACTCTCTGGTCCTCTCGATAGCCGCCACGTCCTTGGGTTCCGCCACCACGCACACGGTACCGCTGCCTGCGCGGCTGCCGGAGCATATGGAACACGTCTCCTCGGCGCTCAGATTCTGGCATACGCGGCAGAACTTCACGCTGCGCCTGGCCTCGTGGATGGCGTCGCCGAAGGCCATGGCCTCCTCCTCCGGCAGGGACATGATATAAAAGGCCAGCCGCTGGGCGCTCTTTGACCCCACGCCGGGCAGGGAGGCAAACTTGTCCACAAGGTTATCGAAAGCAACCGGGAAGAAACTCATCTTTTCAACCTCTGATCTGCGCTATTCTCTGGGCTCTGTCCGCGGCGCCGAACACGCTGCTGCCGGCCACCAGCACGTTGGCTCCGGCTTCGACGCACACTCTGGCGGTGTCGGGATTTATTCCGCCGTCCACCTCAAGCTCACAGTCGTATCCGCCCGCGTCTATCATGGCGCGTATCTGTCTGACCTTGTCCATCATATCGGCCATGAAGGACTGACCGCCGAAGCCGGGCTCCACGGTCATGACCAGTATAAGGTCAAGGTCGGCTATGTAAGGCGCAGCGGCGGAGGCCGGAGTGCCGGGCTTTACGGAAAGTCCGGCCTTCTTCCCCTCCGCCTTTATGGCGGCGATGGCGGCGGCGATATTGTCCGGGGTATCCGCCTCCGCGTGAACGGTTATGATATCGGCGCCGGCCTTCGCGAACTCCTTAACGTAGCGCAGGGGCCGGGTTATCATCAGGTGAGCGTCGATGACCATGTCGGTGCAGGAGCGCACGGCCTTGAGTATGGACATGCCGAAGGAGATGTTCGGCACGAATACGCCGTCCATCACGTCGTAATGGATATAATCGGCGGCGGAGATCGAGGCTATATCCTCGCCGAGTCTGAGAAAATCAGCGGAAAGTATGGATGGCGCGACCTTTATCATATCTGTCTCCCTCCCGGCCGTGCGGCCGGAGCACCTAAATTTGCGACTGAGCATACTATAAGAAGCAGCGGGCGGCATGCCGACAGCTTTTATATAGGGGCGTTCCCGGGCCGTATTCCCCGGGGACGCTCCAGCGGGGGCGTCGGCGTCGTCGGAGGGCCCGTACGGGCCGCCCCGCCGTCACGCAATTATGTTTTATTATAGTATATTCCGGCTGTACATTCAAGATGTTTTCGTTCAGGCCAGCTTTTTCACTAAATATAGTGGTCACGACGTGGACAAGCTTGACAAGGCGAAATATGAATAATACAATATCCGTGGAATACCGAATGACGTCCGCGGCAGCGCGGCGATATGCGAAAGATACAGCCCATTACAGATGAAAGGACGTACTATCATGGACGAGAACAACAACCAGTTTGACACTGCCTACACCCCCAGTCTCACCTTCAGTGCCGCGCCGACGGCGGCAGCCGCCGCTCCCGCTCCCGCACAGGAGAAGAAGGAGGAGGTCCGGGATACCCCTCAGCTGTCCCCCGAGGAGATGAAGGCCGTTGAGGATTTCGCCAAGAAGATAGATATAACCGATACCAACGCCGTTCTGCAGTACGGCGCCTCCGCCCAGAAGAACATCGCCGATTTCTCCGGCAACACCCTCAACTCCGTGCGCACCAAGGATATGGGCGACGTGGGCGAGATGCTGTCCGACCTGGTGGTGGAGCTCAAGGGCATGAACTTCGACGAGGAGGAGAAAAAGGGCTTCCTGGGCTTCAGAAAGAAGATAACCAACCAGATAGCCACTCTCAAGGCCCAGTACGACAAGGTGGACGTGAACGTTGACAAGATCTCCGACCAGCTGGAGAAGCACCAGGTCACTCTTCTGAAGGACGTGGCCTCCCTCGACAAGATGTACGATCTTAACCAGGCTTATTTCAAGGAGCTGACCATGTACATCCTGGCCGGCAAGAAGCGCCTTGAGACCTGCGAGGAGGAGCTGAAGGTCCTGCGGGACAAGGCACAGAACTCCGGTCTTCCCGAGGACGCCCAGGCCGCCAACGACTACGCCAACATGATCTCCCGCTTCGAGAAGAAGCTCCACGACCTGGAACTGACGAGGATCATCTCCATCCAGATGGGCCCCCAGATCCGCCTCATCCAGAACAGCGACAGCCTCATGGTGGAAAAGATCCAGACCTCTCTCGTGAACACCATCCCCCTGTGGAAGAGCCAGATGGTGCTGGCTCTGGGCATGCACCATTCTCAGCAGGCCATGGAGGCCCAGCGCGAGGTCAACGAGGTGACCAACGAGCTGCTTAAGAAGAACGCCGAGAAGCTGAAGACCGGCTCCATAGAGATCGCCAAGGAATCCGAGCGGGGCATCGTGGACCTGGAGACCCTGAAGCTCACCAACCAGTCCCTCATCGATACGCTGGAGGAGGTCCGCACCATCCAGGTGGAGGGCCGTCAGCGCAGGATCGAGGCCGAGAGCGAGCTGGGCCGCATAGAGAACGAGCTGAAGTCCAAGCTGCTGGAGTTCGGCCAGAGATAATCGCCGGAATAAACAAAAAGGGCTTTGAAGATATCTTCAAAGCCCTTTTTCGTTTCAGTTCTTTTCTATCTCTCCCGGCCAGCCGTTTATGCCGCCGATCTCGTAGACACGGGTGTAATCCATATCGAACAGCACCTTCGCCGCCTGCTTGCTGCGGCGTCCGCTGCGGCAGTATACGAAGATGAGCCTGTCCCTGTCGGGAAGGGCCTCCGACACCGAATCGTCGCGGTCCTGTATGGCCTCGTTGGGCACGCACACGGCTCCGGGGATGTGGCCGGCGTCGTACTCGTCCTGACGGCGCACGTCCACGATCACGTAGTCCTCCTCCGTCCGCATCATCTCCATCGCCGCGTCCATGGACACGGACGTATAACCGTACGGGGACGGCGCGTAGCACGCGAACAGCTCGGCCAGCTCCTCCGCGGAACCGATCGGCATGAACAGCCCCTGATTGTCCGAGGCGTATATCTTTTCGCCGGAGGCGTACTCTATACGGAAATTCTCACCGAAATCGTCCGGCAGGCCGTGGGTAAAACTCTCATAGCCGTTATATTGGGCAAAATCGAACTTTTCCACGATCTTCTGCAGGTTTTCCAGGAACTCTCCGTCCTTTGTGAAGGTGACTGGCTCATTTCCGTCCCAGCTGCGGGTACACGTGACGGCGCCGTCCTCCAGCTTTGCCGTGAAGTCGTAGCGTCTGGCCGTGAGGATGCTGTCCTCAGGGGCGTCGCCCATAACGGTTATGCCGAACTCAAAGGAGACTATTTCCCTGCTGTCCACCTTTTTCGGCGCGTCATGGTCGGTATAATCGCTGGTGCCTCCGGTCGTCGGAGATCCCTGGACCGCAGAAGGCTCGCCGCCGGGGCGGTCGGGTCTGTTCGCCGCCTCTCCCCCCTGCTTCGCGCAGCCCGCGCACACCGCCGCGATCACCGCGGCAGCAATAACCGTAAAAAGGACGTACCTCATAATAATTATTCCACCATCTCCGCGCCGAGGGCGAAGGCGGCCTCACGCTCGCCGGGGAAGACCTCCTCCCGGCGCTTTTTCTTTGCCTCCGGGTCGAAGCGGGACCACTCGAAGCGGCTGTAATCGTCCACCTGCAGCGTGTCGGCGGATATGAGCACCTTCGTCGGGCCGACGAAGCTTTCAAGAGAGCCCTTGTAGGAGGCTATCATCTCGTCGTATCCGTTGCGGCCGTAGCTTTCCGCCGGGGCGTTGCTGGTGACGATGAACGTTACGGGTATCTTCTTCCCTGCGTAGCTGGCCACCTCTTTGCTGTAGGTGATGTACTGGAATATGAGCCGCTCGTACAGAGCCCGCAGGCCCGCCGTGATGTTGCCCAGATATATGGGCGAGCCCAGGATAAGGCCGTCGGCGCCGCGTATCTTCTCCAGCACCGGTGCAAGGCCGTCGCGGCAGACGCATTTTCCCTTGTTCTTCCCCAGCTTGCACCCAAAGCAGGACACGCAGCCGGTGAATTTGTCCAGCTTGTAGAGATCGATGACCTCCACCTCCGCGCCCTTTGATTCCGCGCCCTTTGCCGCCTCACGCACGAGGATGTCGGTGTTCCAGCCGGAACGGGGACTCCCGTTGACCGCCACTATCTTCTTCATATTCTTATCTCCTTTCGGACAGTTTTACTTCACTCCGCCTTCTTCGGCAGACCCAGGTCCATCATCAGGGCGATGAACATTCCGCCCAGGCTGTTGCCCAGCACCATGACTAAAAGCCGCGGCACGTCCAGCGTGCCGGCCATGAAATAGTAGAACATATTGGCCACGCAGTGCTCAAATCCCGCCAGGATGAATATGGCCACCGCGAACACCACCGCCAGCACCTGACTGACGGGATTTGCGGAATTGGCGTGGATATCCACGCCCAGGAACATCAGCATGCCGCAGAAGAAGGACAGCACCAGAAGGCTCAGATAACCGTCCGCGTTCTTCACCGCCGTCAGGGCTCCGCAGAACTCCATCAGCGCGGCGGATGAGCGGGTAAGGCGTATGACCATGGCCGCGGCAAACGTGCCGCACAGATTGCCCAGCAGCGTCAGAAGCAGTTCAAGGCAGTATGCGCCGGTGCGGCTGCGCACCAGATAGCCTATCTTTCCGGTATACAGGTTCAGCTTGCAGGTGCATATGCAGAAAAGGCCGAAGGCGAACAGCACCGCCCCCAGCAGTCTGCTCTGGCACATGCCGTATACGATACACCCCACGGACACCAGCATGCCCGCGAGTATCCCGCGAATGAAGATCTTCATATTCTCCTCCCCGTATCTATGATCGTTCAAGCTTATCAAGCGTGCCGCGGAAAGTGAATCTGAACCTCCTGCGGCCCATGAAATGCTCCATCATCTCCAGGTACTCCCCCAGAGTGACCGTGCCGGAAGCGCACAGCAGCTCATAGACGACGCCGAACTCCTCGGTCTTAATGCCGGTGTCGGCGAACCCGTTCCTTTCGTAAAAGCCCAGTCTGCGGCGGCGCACGGCGGCATTGTCCGCCGTCTCGTCAAATGGGTCCTCTATGTTAAGTATGACCGTACGGTCGCCGTACCGCGCCTTGAGGCTCTCAAGTATCTCCGTGCCGTACCCCCTGCCCCGCAGATCCTCCTCAACGGCAAGATAGAATATATAGGCAAGGCGCTTATACTCTATCACGTAGAAAAGGCCAGCGAATCCGTCCTTGTCCAGCACCGCCCGGAAATCGCCGGTCTTCCGTGTGCCGCGGTACAGATATCTTATCGGCATCCGCTCCTCGGCGGGAAAAGCGCCGTTGTAAAGGCGGCGCACCTGCCTGCGGTATTTTCTCGCGTCTGCAAATTCCATCGGTCCACCTCGTTTCTCATATTGTACACGAAACCGCCGCCGGACACAACAGCCGGAAAAGGCGTTCGGTGAATTTTCTGTAACAAGACCGGGGAAAACATTGACCGTTCGGCAATAATCGGATACAATGAATACGCAGATACAAATCGCGTTCAATTCTCACCGCCGTCGGCGGAATATAAATCAAAAAGGAGATATCATCATGGCAGACCGCATCGTACTCAACCCCATTTCCTACCACGGCCACGGCGCCATAGAAAACATCGTTCCGGAGCTTAAGGCCCGCGGATACAAGAAGGCCTTCATCGCCACCGACCCTGATCTTCTGAAGTTCGGCGTGGCGGGCAAGGTCACCGCTCTTCTGGACGCAGCCGGCTTCCCCTATGAGATCTATTCCGACATAAAGGCCAACCCCACCATAGAGAACGTGCTCAACGGCGTCGCAGCCTTCAAGGCCGCCGGCACCGACTGCATCGTGGCCATCGGCGGCGGCTCCGCCATGGACACCTCCAAGGCCATCGGCATCATCATCAACAACCCCGAGTTCGCGGACGTCCGCTCCCTTGAGGGCGTTGCCCCCACCAGGAAGCACGCCGTGTTCACCATCGCCGTGCCCACCACCGCCGGCACCGCCGCCGAGGTCACCATCAACTACGTCATCACCGACGTGGAGAAGAAGCGCAAGTTCGTCTGCGTCGACGTCAACGACATCCCCGAGGTCGCCGTTGTTGATCCCGAGATGATGTACTCCATGCCCGTGGAGGCGGCCAGACCCTTGGGCATGGAGGCTATCATATCGGGATCGACTACGGCCACATCGGGGATGTCGTTGGGGTCGACGCAAACAAACTTTCTGGTCTTCTGCACATCTGTGATGACA
>JAEETR010000054.1 GCA_016286595.1 Oscillospiraceae bacterium
GACCTGCTCGTAGCTGACGATCTCGCCCTTTTCCGTAAGTTCCAGATACCTTCTTCTGGCCCGCTCCTCGGCGGAGGCCGTCAGGAATATCTTCACCGCCGCCTCCGGCAGCACCACTGTGCCTATGTCCCGCCCGTCCATTATGACGCTGGTCCTCGCCGCCATATCCCGCTGGGTGTCCAGCAGAAACGCCCTGACCGCCGGGATGGCGGACACGGACGAGGCGTACATTGACACCTCCGGCGTGCGGATGAGGCCGGACACGTCCTCGCCGTTGAGTATGATATGCTGCTGACCGTCGCCGCCGTAGGTTATGGCGATACGGGTATCCGGCAGCAGGGCGGACACGGCGTCGGCGTCGTCGGGGGACGCGCCGGCGCGCAGGACCCGCAGGCCCACCGCGCGGTACATTGCGCCGGTATCTACGTAAATAAGGCCCAGCTTTGCGGCCGCTGCCCTGGCTATCGTTGATTTTCCGGCCCCGCCGGGGCCGTCGATGGCGACGCTTCTCATATTTCTTGCTCCTCGGTCTTCTCAATGTGTCCCGCCGCCGCGTGGGCGGTGGACCAGGCTATCTGCAGGTTATATCCGCCGGTGCAGGCGTCCACGTCGATTATCTCGCCGGCGAAATACAGGCCCCGCACCAGCTTTGAGGCCATTGTTTTCGGGTCTATCTCCCCGGTGGCCACGCCTCCGGAGGTGACGATGGCCTCCTCCACGGGCCGGGCTCCGGTTATCTCCACGGGGAAGGCCTTCAAAACGCCGATAAGGCGGCGGCGCTCCTCCCTGGTGACGGAGTTGACCTTCTTCTCCGGGTCTATGCCGGAAAGCTCCACGACCACGTCGATCATGGACCGGGCCACCAGCTCCGAAAGAGAGTTAGCAAAGGTCCTGTTGGAAAATTTCGCGAAATCCCGCAGTATCCTCTCGTCCAGCTTCTTCTCGTCGAGAGCCGGCTTGAAGTCGATGGAAAGGCGGTATTTGTTCTTGTCAAAATCCCGCATCCTGGCGCTGGCGGAAAGAATGACCGGGCCGGATACGCCGAAGTGGGTAAAGAGCATGTCCCCGAAGTCGGTATATACCGTCCTCCCCGCCCCGTCGTACACCGTCAGAGCCACGTTTCTCGGGGCGAAGCCCTGCATCCTGGCGCACACGTCCCCCGCCGCGGTCAGCGGCACGAGGGATGGGCGCGGGGGCACTATAGTATGGCCCAGGCGCTGCGCAATTGCGTAACCGTCGCCGGTGGAGCCGGTCACGGGATAGGATAGGCCCCCGGTGCACAGGATGACGTTTTTCGCTTCGATGAAGCCCTTGTCCGTCTCAACGCCGGTCACGGCGCCGTTGTCCGCGGCGACGTCCGTCGCCCGGGCGTTTACCCAGCGGGCGCCCCGCTTTACGCTCTCCCGCTCCAGGGCCTTCACCACGTCGGTGGCTTTGTCTGACACGGGAAATACCCGGCGGCCCCGCTCCGTCTTGAGCGGCACGCCGATACTCTCGAAAAACTCCATCACGTCCGCCGGGGAAAACGCGCTGACACAGCTCCACAAAAAGCGGGGATTCACCGTTACGCTCTCCAGCAGCTCCCGTACGGACGCGTTGTTGGTAAGATTGCACCGGCCCTTGCCGGTGATGCCCAGCTTTCTGCCGGGCAGGCTGTTGCGCTCGATAACGACGGTCCTCAGCCCTCTGCCCGCGGCCACGCAGGCCGCCATCAGCCCGGCGGCTCCCCCGCCGACGACCGCGACGTCGTCAATCGGCCTTCTCATAGACCTCATACTCAGCCCAAATATCCTCTAACTTCTTGAAATTGCTCTGCAGGTCGTAGTTGACCTTGTTGGCGGCGGACACCACCAGCGCGTTGATAAGGCTCAGCGGCGCCACGAGGGAGTCGAGGAACGACACCATCTCGCTCTTGGCGTAGAGCTTTATGTCGGCGGTGTGGGCCACAAGGGACGTCTCCGTGTCGGTTATGCCCACCACCGTGGCCCCTCTGTCACGGGCGAACTGCATGGCCATTATGGTGCGGCGGGAATACCGCGGGAAGCTGATGGCTATGCACACGTCCTCCTTCGATACGTGGAGCATCTGCTCGTGGAGCTCGCTGGCGGCGGACTGGTTCACCACCCGCACGTCGTCAAAAAGGAAGTTGAGATAGAACCCCAGGAAGCCGGCCAGCGCCGAGGACGACCGCAGACCCAGAATATACACGCTGCGGGCGTTTACTATGGCGTCCACCGTCTTGTCAAAGGAATCCCTGTCTATCTCCTCCAGCGTCATGCGTATCTTCTCCATATCGGAGGTGAGGATGGAGTTGAGAAGGTCCCCGTCGGATATCATGCCCCGGGCCACCTCGATGCGCTGCACCGTGGTGAGCCTGTTTTTTATCATCTCCTGCAGGGCCTTGCGCATGGCGGGATATCCGTCGTACCCCAGGTCGGCGGCGAAGCGCACCACCGTGCTCTCGCTCACTCCGGCGGCAATGCCCAGCTTGCCTGCCGTCATGAACGCGGCCTTCTCATAATTATTCGTTATGTAATTTGCGATGCGGTGCTGCCCCTTTGAGAAAGAGCTCGACGAGGCGGCGATTGCCGCAAGAACGTCTTTATCCATATCAACTCTCCGTTCCTCCGCCCGCCGGCAGGTCCTGCGGCGGCGCGGGCGCGATGGCTTTTTGACGCTTGAAGCGTAGTAACTTTCTTATTTTAACCGCTTCTCCGCCGTTTTTCAAGACGTTTTGCAAATTCTTGACGGCCGCGCTTCATTACTGCACGTTTTATTGCAGAATTTTCTCCTTCTCCTCCGCCGTAAGATACCGCCACTTTCCCTCGGGCAGGTCCCCCAGCTCAAGGCCGCTCTCGCCGGAGCGCATGAGCTTGATGACGTTCAGGCCCACGGCCTGACACATGCGCCGCACCTGCCGGTTTTTTCCCTCGTGAATAATTATCTCGAGGGTCCCGCCGTGATAGCTGCGGCTTTCTATGCGCACGCGGGGCGCGGATATGCTCTCCCCCTCCAGCTCCGTCATGGCCTCAAGGGCGGGGACGCACGCGTCGATATCCCCCGCCACCTCCGCCAGATACACCTTCTCCTTCTCGAAGGACGGGTGGGTCAGGCGGTTGGCCAGTTCGCCGTCGTTGGTCATCAGCAGAAGGCCGCGGGTGGCTATATCCAGCCTTCCCACGGGGTAGACCCGCTGTCCCGCGTCCTTCACCAGCTCCGCGACGGTGCGGCGGCCCCGGTCGTCGGACATGGTGGTCACGTAGCCCTCGGGCTTGTTGAGCATTATGTATATCTTCTCCGGCTTATCGCCCAGAGGCACGCCGTCCACGGCGATGACGTCCGTCAGCCCGTCGGCCTGCATGCCGATGGCGGCGGGCGCGCCGTTGACCGTGACGCGGCCCTCGGCTATAAGCTTTTCCGCGGCGCGGCGGGACATGCCGCCCCGCTGCGCCATTATCTTCTGTATCCTCTCCACATTATCACCTTATATCGGCGGGGCGTAACCCAGGCCGTTCATGCCCTGCTCCAGGGTCATGGACAGCATCCGCCGCATTTTTTCGATAATCGTGAGCTTCTGCTCTTCGTCCTGCTCCACGTCCTCCGCCGCCACCAGCTTCGACGCGGCGAGCACGTCGCCGTCGGCGCCGCGGATCTGGATATATCCCAGCGGCTGTCCGGCTTTTACCGGCGCGTAGAGAAATCGCGGCAGCGCCGTGTATATCTCATATTCCCCTGTCACGGCCGCGGTAACGGTCTCCTCGGCGGCAGCGTGAACGGCGTCGGCGCAGCCCGATATCACCGGTACCTCCGCGGCCGTCTCCCCCGCCCTGCAGGCTGTGACGCGGCGCACGGACGCAAATACCCGCTCGTAAAGCTTTTCATGGTCCGACCAGTCGTCCGGGTCGTTGAGGGTGACGCAGATGAGCCGCAGGCCGTCCCTCTCGGCGCAGGAGACGAGGGTGCGTCCGGCGCTTTTCGTGTAGCCCGTCTTTACGCCGACGACGCCCTCCGTCTGCCACAGCAGCCTGTTGTGGTTGACGTAGCTCTTGCCGTTGAAGGACACCGACCTGGTGGAGACGATGCGGCTGAACACGCCGTTGTCCATCGCCGCCGCCGTGATCGCGGCCATGTCCCGGGCGGTGGAACGATGGTCTTTCCCGTCCAGTCCGTGGGGATTTTCAAAATGAGTGGAGGCGCAGCCCAGAGCCGCCGCCTTCTCGTTCATAAGCGCGGCGAATTCGTCCGTGCTGCCCGCCGCGTGGCAGGCCAGGGCCGTGGCCGCGTCGTTGCCGGAGGCCAGCAGCATGGCGTACAGAAGCTGCTCCACCGTATATTCCTCACCCGGCGCAAGATACGCGGAGGAACCCTCCACCCCCGTATATTCCGGCTTTATTACGACTTTTTCATCGGGGGAACACCGCTCGAGCACCACAAGGGCCGTCATTATCTTCGTCAGCGAGGCCACGTTCACGGGTCTGTCGGCGTCACGCTCGGCGTACACGGAGCCGTCGGAAGCGTCAGTCACTATATACGACGCGGCCAGGATATCCTTCGATACGGGTTCATTAAGGGCAAACGCCGCCGTTGTGAGTACGGCAGCGATTGCAAATATCACTATTCTCTTCAAGGGACAACACCACCTTACGGCGGTATTATCACCCCTTTGCGGCCGGTTTATGCCGGGAAGATCATTCCTGCGGCGTCTCGGCAGTCGCGTCGGCGGGCGTCTCCTCTTTGGCGAAGCGGGCGGAGACCTTGTCGATTATATCAGGGGCCTTGTCCAGTATGCGCTCAACGGTGCTGGTGGCGGACTGGTCCACGCTCATCACGCGGGCGATGCCGTCCTTCACTATCACGAAGGCCACGGGAACGATCTTCACGCCGGCGCCGCTGCCGCCGCCGAAGGGGTTCTGGGAGGACTCCTTCTTGGAGTTGAAGTCGGAACCGCCGGAGGCGAACCCGAAGCTGACCTTGGAAACGGGTATGAGCACGGTGCCGTCGGGCGTGGTGATAGTACTGCCGATGACGGTGTTCACGTCTATCATGTCCCGAAGCTTGCTCATTGTCTCTTCCATAAGATTTCCGAGAGGATGATTAGCCATTTTTATCCACCTTTCTTTTCTCCGCGGTCTTCCCCAGCATGTCGGGCAGCACCGCGGCCGCAATGTACAGAATATCAAATATCGCCAGTGAAAGCGCTATTTTCCCGTAGATGGTATCCCCCTCGCCGTCAAAGCTGACGCGGGTGTCGTAATACTGCTTTTTTATGCGGAAGCCCCGGTCCAGCAGGGGCTGCAGTATACCCGCCGCCGCGGACACTCTGCCGAAGTTCACAGCCGCGTCGTAAGGGTCGGATGCTGCCGAGGTGTAGATGAGGGTCAGCTCGTTTATGGTCAGGCGTCTTCCAAGGCGGCCGAGGGCTTCCAGCGCGCTGGATATCTTCGGCATGCCGATCTTTACGCTGCCGCCCTTCTTCTCCTTTTCATCCTCGTCCTCCGAGGTCTGCTTCGGCTTTTTCTTCTTACCGGGCTTCTTTTCGCCGCCCTTTTTCGCGGGAAGGACGCGCATCCTGTACGGTCCCAGCTTCGCGTCTACGATGAAGCCGTCCTCGGAATACTCCGCCGACACGCCGACACGGATGAGCATTATGAGCAGGATGACCAGCAGGATGACCCCGATCACCTTCACAGCCGTCATCGTCTCACCCCTCTGCCGTACCGCCGGGCTCCAGCTGCTTTATGGCCGCCTCGATAGCCGCGCTCTCCTCGTTCTCCTCGTCCTTTTCCGGCAGCGCGGGCAGGTCCGACAGTGACGAAAGCCCGAACACCCGCAAAAACGCGGGCGTGGTGCCGAACAGGGTGGGACGGCCCGGCGCGTCCAGCGTGCCCCGGGGCTCGATGAGGCCCCGGTCCACGAGAACGCTCATGGTGTGGGAGCTGTCCACTCCCCTGACCTGCTCCACGTAGGCCCTGGTGACGGGCTGGAAATAGGCCGTTATGGCCAGCACCTCCAGCGCCGGGGCGGACAGCTGGGGTGGTTTCCGCGTCTCCAGCACGGGGCGGATGAAATCGGCGTACACCGGCGCGGAGCACAGCTGATAGCTGTCCTCCAGCCGCACGAGCCGTATGCCGTGGCCGCCCTCCTCAAGGCTGCCCGCCACCGCGGCGGCGGTGCTTTCTATCTCGTTTTCGTCGGCGGCGAGGGCCGCTGACAGTCTTTTGATCGACACAGGCTCGCCGGCGGCGAACAGTATCGCCTCCAGCGCCGCGGGGAGATTATCAAGCATCTTCCATCACTTCCCTGCTCTGTAATGCGGCGGGGCGCACCATCACGCCCTCCTCCTCGTCCTCCAGGCTCACGCTGCCGCTGCTGCACAGTTCCAGCAGCACTATGAACGTGGCCACCATCTCCGTGCGGCTGTGACAGGACAGCAGGAGCTGCGCGACGCTCTCCCTGCCTGCGCGGCGAAGGCGCATGATTATCTCCTCCGCCTTTTTCTCCACCGGATATACCACCGGCTCCGGCACCATCACGCCGGGAGCGCGCATGGCGGCCTCGATGGCCTCTTTCCTGCCGAATACGGATTCCAGCGCCTTTATGAGCGTCTCCGGCTCGTGAGAATAGCGGTACTCCTTTTCCTCCGGCAGCGTCTCCGCCTGACGGACGAAGGAGCCCACGCCGGTGCGGTACATCTCGGAGAATTTCTCCGTGACGCCCCGGACCTGTTCCAGCGCGTCCCTGAAGCGGAGCATCTCCAGGGAACGGCGCAGCTCGTCCAGCTCCTCCGGCTCGCGGCCCTCCTCGATGAGCATGCGGGCCTTGATGTACACGAGATGGGAGGCCATGGCCACGAACTCGCTGGCCACCTCCAGATCCATGGACCTTCTCTCCTCGATCCAGGCTAGATACTGGTCCAGGATGTCGGTGATCTTCATGTTCCGTATGGCTATTTTGTTTTTGCTCAGCAGCTGAAGTATTACGGACAGCGGGCCTTCAAAGTCCTCCGTCTCGTTCCGGGAGATGACGATCCCCTTCAGCCTGTATGTGGGGTCTTCCATTAAGAAACCTCAGAATATGGATATAAGACGCGCTCCCGCGTCGGCAAACACGCTCAGCCCGGAATAAACGAACCTTACGGCGGTGTTCAGCGGGCCTGAGATAACGCCGGAAATTATAAGCACGGCAAGAATTATCATGCCGTAGCGCTCATAGCGCATGAGTCTGAAATAGGCCCCGTCCGATATGAAGGAGAAAAGGACCTTCGAGCCGTCCAGCGGCGGCAGCGGTATAACGTTGAACACGGCCAGGGCCGTGCTTATATAGGCGGTGTTCACCATGGTCACCGCGGCGAAATACCCGCCGCCGGAGGACCACAGCCGTGCCTCCCCCGCTATGCCGCATACTGCGCCGTAAATGAAAAGCGTCAGCGCGGCAAGCATCAGGTTCGACGCGGGTCCCGCCAGCGCCGTCAGCGCCATGCCCCGCTTGGGGTTTTTGAAGCGGCGCATGTCTATTGGAACGGGCTTGGCCCATCCGAAGTGGAATACGGCCATCATCAGCACGCCGAACCAGTCCACGTGCCGCAGTGGGTTCAGTGAAAGGCGCCCCATATCCCTCGCGGTGGTATCCCCAAGCCACAGCGCCGCCAGCCCGTGACAGCACTCGTGTACGGTGATGCAGATGAGGGAGGGTATTATGGAGGCGAGAATATTGGTCAGCACCGACCAGTCGAGGTTTCTGAATATCTCGCCCATATCACTTGCCCACCGCCCTGTCTATGGCGGCGGCCAGAGCGTCCCGCCCCAGTCCGGTCTGCGCGGAATAGGGAATCACGCTCCCGTCCTCCGCCCCGAGCGTCCCGACGATCGTCCCCAGATTGGGCTCGATCTCGCTTTTTTTCAGTTTGTCCAGCTTGTTGGCCACGATTATCACTGGGCAGCCGGAATCTCTGTACCACTCCATCATGGTAACGTCGTCCCCGGTGGGCTTGTGCCTCGCGTCCACGATGAGGACGCCGCAGGTGACGCAGCCGCTGGAGAAATACGCCTCCATGAGCTTTGCCCAGCGCTCCCGCTCGCTCCTGGTGACCTGCGCGAAGCCGTAGCCGGGCAGGTCGGTGATATAGGCGGGCCCGATCCTGAAGTAGTTGACGTGGGCCGTCTTGCCGGGGGTGGAGCCTACCCGGGCGAAGTTCTTTCTCCGCACGAGGGTGTTTATAACGGAGCTTTTGCCCACGTTGGAGCGCCCCGTAAAGGCTATCTGCGGAAGGCCGTCACGAATGAACCCGTCGGCTCCCGCTGCCGATTTTATGAACTCGGCCCTGGTGAAATCCAGCATATCGACCTCACTGAACGGGGCAGTTGGCGCTGTTCACGGAGGGCTTGTCCTCCGCGGCAGCCACGCTCTGCGCGCTGTCAGCCCTGGCGTCCGTCCCCTCGCCGGGGGACACCAGCGCTCCGAAAACGGCGCCGATGACGTCGTCCATATGTCTGACGGTGATGAAGTTGAGACTGCGGCGGACGGTCTGGTCTATCTCCTCGAGATTCTGCTCGTTCTCGGCGGGGATGAGCACCGTCTTCACGCCGTAGCGCAGCGCTGCCATGGTCTTTTCCTTGAGTCCGCCGATGGGCAGCACCCGCCCGGACAGCGTTATCTCGCCGGTCATGGCGATGTCGCACCGCACGGGGGTGCCTGTGAGGGCGGAAATCATGGCCACGGCGATGGTTATTCCGGCGGAGGGCCCGTCCTTGGGCACTGCGCCCTCGGGGAAATGGACGTGGATATCCCGCGTCTTGTAGAACTCCGGGTCTATGCCCAGCGCGCCGCAGCGGTTGCGGATATAGGTCAGCGCCGCCTGGGCGGACTCCTGCATCACGTGGCCCAGATTGCCGGTCAGCTCAAGCTTGCCGCTGCCTTCCAGGCACACGGCCTCCACCTCGAGCATCTCGCCGCCCACGCTGGTCCAGGCAAGTCCGTTCACTATACCTATCTCGTCCTTGCCGGACAGTCTCTCCGGCAGGAAGCGGCGGGGACCCAGCAGCTTTTCAAGGTCGGCGCCCCTGACGGAAACGCTCTTCTCCCCGTCAGCTATCCTGACCGCGGCCTTGCGGCACACGGATGCCAGCGTCCGCTCGAACTGACGGACGCCGGATTCCCGGGTATAACCGGAGATCATCTCCCGCAGGGCCTCGTCGCTGACGCGCAGGGTCCGGCCGTTGAGGCCGTGACGTTTTCTCTGACGGGGCAGCAGGTGGCCTTTGGCAATCTGCAGCTTCTCCTCGTCGGTGTAGCCGGATATCTCTATGACCTCCATACGGTCCAGCAGGGGCCGGGGTATGGTGTCGGTGGTATTGGCGGTGGTGATGAACAGCACGTTTGAAAGGTCGAAGGGTATCTCCAGGAAGTTGTCCCGGAAGGTGCTGTTCTGCTCCGGGTCCAGCGCCTCCAGCAGAGCGGAGGCCGGGTCGCCCCGGTAGTCGGAGCCCAGCTTGTCTATCTCGTCCAGCAGAAGAAGGGGGTTGTTGGAGCCCGACTGGCTTATGGCGGCCATTATCCTGCCGGGCATGGCGCCCACGTAGGTCTTTCTGTGGCCGCGTATCTCCGCCTCGTCGTGCACTCCGCCCAGGCTCATGCGGGCCAGCTTTCTGTTGGTGGCGTCGGCTATGGAGATGGCTACGCTGGTCTTGCCGGTGCCCGGGGGGCCGACAAGGCAGATAATTCCGCTCTTTGCGTCGGGCGTGAGCTGACGGACGGCCAGATATTCAAGGATGCGCTCCTTCACCTTTTCAAGGCCGAAGTGGTCCCTGTCAAGTATCTTTCTGGCGGCGTTTATGTCAAGGCGCTCCTTTGTGGACTTGTGCCAGGGAAGCGCGAGGCACGCGTCCAGATAAGTGCGGATAACGGTGCCCTCGGCGGAGCCAAAGGGCTGCTTCGCGAGGCGGTCCGTCTCCTTAAGGAGCTTGTTGGTTATATCCTCGCTGAGGGCAAGGGCCAGAATGCTGTCCCTGTACCGGTCTATCTCGCTGTTCTCATCGTCTCCCAGCTCGCTCTGGAGAATGCGCATCTGTTCCCGCAGCACGTTGTCCCGCTGGGAGTGCATGAGACGGTCCCGGAGCTTGAAATTTATCTCCTGTTCTATGTTCAGGACCTCTATCTCCTTCGAAAGGGTCTCGGTTATGGCGTCAAGCCGCTGCCATCCCTCGGTTATCTCCAGCACGGCCTGCTTCTTGTCGTAGTGTACGTACACGTTCTGGGCGATGAAATCGGCCACGTAGCCCGCGTCGTTCTTCTGGGAAAGACTCATTATGGTGTCGGGCGAGATGCCCTCCACGAACTCGGCGTACTGCCGGAAAAGCTCCACCGCCGTCCTTATCCTGGCGTCCTGCCGGCTGGTCTCGGCGAAGGCGGGACTCTCCTCGATGGGCTGCACCTCCGCCCGGAAGCGGTTGGACATGGCGTTCATCGACAGGAGCCTGCCGCGCGTAAGCCCCTCCACCATGACGTGAAGTCCGCCCTCCGGCTTCTTCACGAACTGGCGGAGATTGCATATAACGCCAATATCGTACAACTGCTCTCTGCCGGGGTGCTCGTCCATCACGTCCCGCTGGGTGACGAGGAAAATCCTTCTGTCCCTGGCGGCGGCGGCGTTTATGGCCTCGATGGAGGCCCTCCGCTCCACGTTGAAGCTGACGCTCATGCTGGGGAAAACGCAAAGTCCCCGCAGGGCCATCATGGGAAGTCTCTCTGCCGTTGTCACAGGATCATCTATCATATAATACCTCTTTGGGTCTGTCAAAAGCCGCCGCGGCGGCTCATATCGTCTCGTTTGCTGCTCGTTTTCAGAAAGAGCCGCACGAAATTGTGCGGCTCTCACGGTCAGATGGCTGTGTAGGCGTCCGGGTCTATCTGGGGCTTCGGCCGGCGGATGACCTCCGGCGAACCCTCTCCCCTGGCGCACTCCTTTGTTATTATGACCCTCTCTATCCGCTCGTCGGAGGGTACCTGGAACATAATGGTGGTGAGGATGTTCTCCATGACGGAGCGCAGTCCTCTCGCGCCGATGTTCAGCTCCATGGCTCTGTCCGCCACGGCCTCGAGGGCCTCGTCCTCAAACTCAAGGGTCACGTTGTCATAGCTGAAAAGCGTCTTATACTGCCTTGTGAGGGCATTTTTCGGCTCTTTCAGTATGCGCACCAGGTCCTCCCTGCCGAGGGAGCGAAGGGGCACGATGACCGGCATTCTGCCGATGAGCTCGGGGATGATGCCGTAGCGCAGCAGGTCGTGGGATTCCACGTTCTTGAGGATCTCGCCCACGTCCCGCTCCTTTTTGCTCTCCACCGCTGCGCCGAAGCCCATGGAACGGCGGTCGAGCCGGTGCTCTATTATCTTGTCTATGCCGTCGAAAGCGCCGCCGCATATAAACAGGATGTTGGTGGTGTCCACCTGGATGAACTCCTGATGTGGGTGCTTCCTGCCTCCCGGGGGAGGCACGTTGGCGAAGGTGCCCTCAAGCAGCTTCAGAAGAGCCTGCTGCACCCCCTCGCCGGACACGTCCCTGGTGATGGACACGTTCTCGCTCTTGCGGGCGATCTTGTCGATCTCGTCGATGTAGATTATCCCCCGCTCCGCCAGCGGCACGTTGAAGTCCGCCGCCTGCAGAAGGCGCAGAATGATGTTCTCCACGTCGTCGCCCACGTAGCCGGCCTCGGTGAGGGTGGTGGCGTCGGCGATGGCGAAGGGCACGTTCAGAAGCTTTGCCAGGGTCTGGGCAAAGAAGGTCTTGCCGGAACCGGTGGGGCCCAGCAGCAGGACGTTGCTCTTCTGCAGCTCGGTGTCGTTATTGTCGGCGAAATATATGCGCTTGTAGTGGTTGTACACCGCCACGGAAAGCGCTATCTTCGCGTCCTCCTGCCCGATGATGTAGGAGTCAAGATACTCCTTTATCTCCATGGGCTTGGGCACCGAGGGCATATCCGTGCCCCGCTCCTCCGGCTCCTCCATATAGTCGTCGCTTATTATGGAATTGCACAGAAGGATGCACTCGTTGCAGATATACACGTTGGGCCCGGCGATTATCCTGTCCACCTGGTCCTCGGTCTTGCCGCAGAAGCTGCAGCGGATAAGTTTTTCGTCGTTTTTCTGCATGGGAATCAGGGCCTTTCAGTGGTGAGATGTCAGCGCTTGACTATTACCTGATCGATCAGGCCGAACTCCAGGGCCTCCTGAGCGGTCATGAAATTGTCGCGCTCGGTGGCGTCGGCTATCACGTCCACGCTCTTGCCGGTGTTCTCCGCCAGTATCTCGTTGAGACGCTGACGGATCTGCAGGATGTGCTCGGCCTGGATCTTTATGTCGGAGGCCTGACCCTGGCTGCCGCCGGAGGGCTGGTGGATCATTATCTCGGAGTTGGGCAGGGCAAGGCGCTTGCCCTTCGCGCCCGCGGACAGCAGGAACGCGCCCATGGACGCGGCCATGCCGATGCAGATGGTGGACACGTCGCACTTTATATACTGCATCGTGTCGTAGATGGCCATTCCCGCGGTGACGGAGCCACCGGGGGAATTGATGTAGAACTGGATGTCCTTGTCGGGGTCCTGGGCCTCAAGATAGAGAAGCTGGGCCACGATAAGGCCGGCGGAGACGTCGTTCACGTCCTCGCACAGGAATACTATTCTGTCGTTGAGAAGGCGGGAGAAGATGTCGTAGGACCGCTCCCCTCTGGAGGTCTGCTCAACTACGTAAGGTACAAGACTCATTGAAATGCTCCTTTGCTGAAATCGCGCGGTATGACGCATCATACCCTGATAATATCCACACGCCGCGCCAAATATTCAGCACGGCGGTGAAATCGGTGTTATTCTTTTTTCTCCGCCTCGGCTTCGGCGGTCTCCTCAGGCTTGGGCTCGGCCTTTTTCCGGGTCCTGCGCTTGGGCTTCTCGTCGGTCTTCTCCTCTGCCTTTTCCTCGGTCTTGGGCTCTTCGGCGGGGACCTCGGAGGGATCGAGCGCCACGGCGCTGTCAAGCACCAGCTTGCGGGCCTTGTCCATGCGCAGCTGGTTTTTGACAATGTCGGCGGAGATCATGTTCTTGATGTTGTCGGCCTCCATATTGTAGGTCTTGGCCATCTGGGCGTACTGCTCCTCGACCTCTTCGTCGGTGACCTCGATATTCTCGGCGGCGGCTATCTTCTCGATGGCCAGGTCAAGACGGATGCGCTTCTCGGCGTTGGGCTTGAGGGTCTCCTTCATCTGCTCCTCGGTGGAACCCAGGATGTTCAGATAGGTGGCGAAGTCCAGGCCGGAGGAGGACATGCGGTATCTGTACTCGTCCAGCATGTTGCCGGCCTCGTTCTCGATCATGGACGCGGGGATGTCGCACTCCACGCCGGTGGCCAGCTTGTCGAATATCTCATTGGCGAACATCTCGTCGTTATCGGCCTGACGGCGCTCGAGCATGTCCTTGCGGACGCTCTCGCGGTACTCGGCCAGGGTGTCGAACTCGGAGACGTCCTTGGCGAACTCGTCGTCCAGCTCGGGGAGTATCTTCTCGCGCACGGAGTTGACCTTGACCTTGAATACGGCGTCCTTGCCGGCCAGGTCGGCCTGATAGTTCTCGGGGAAGGTGACGTTTATATCCTTCTCCTCGCCGGCGCTCATGCCCACCACCTGGTCCTCGAAGCCGGGGATGAAGGTGCCGGAGCCCAGGGACAGATCGTAATCCTCGCCCTTGCCGCCGTCGAAGGCCACACCGTTGACGAAGCCCTCGAAGTCGATGTTGGCGCTGTCGCCCAGGGCGGCGGGACGCTCGACCTCTTCAAGTCTGGCGTTCTGATTGCGGATGGTCTCGATCTGGTCGTCCACCTCTTTGTCGCCCACCAGGGCGCTGAGCTTCACAGCGGACAGGCCCTTGTACTGTCCCAGCTCGAACTCGGGATAAACGTCCACGAGGATCTTGAGGGTGACGTTCTTGTCGTCGTCAACGTTGAAATCGGTGATAGAAGGGGTGCCCACCACGTCGAGCTTGCCCTGCTCGACGGCGAACTGCAGCACGGTGGGATATATCTCGTCCAGAGCCGTCTCGTAGAAGACGCCCTCGCCGTAGATGCTCTCTATCATCTTCCGGGGGGCCTTGCCCTTTCTGAAGCCGGGCAGCGTTATCTTGCCTCTGTCCTTGAGATAGGCCTTCGCTACGGCCTGCTCAAACTCTTCCGCGCTGACCTTGACCTCGATCTCGGCGGTGCTCTTTTCTTTTTTCTCTGCTCCAATGAATTCCACAACGGTTTCCTCCTGTAAGCGATATCGCAGGGTCGATAAATCCTTGATATTATATCAGTACCGGTACATAAAAGCAAACTTTTTTTACATTATTTTGACAGGGGTGAAATTGACGGCGTCGGCGGAAACGATGTTGTAGGTAATGCCCCCCGCCGTACCGGTATAGGCCAGGGGTATGCCCCTGCCGTGAACGTGGCCGTAATAGCATCTTTTCACGCCGTAGGCCTCCATCAGATCGATGATTTCCCGGAAGATGCTGCCGGCGAAGATGGGCGGGTAGTGGAGAAAAACTATCTTCTCAGGCGCGTCCCCCGCCGCCCTGAGGCTGGTCTCCAGTCGTCCGACCTCCCGGGCGGCTATCTTTTTGTCGTGCTCGGTGCTTTTGGGACCGAGAAGCCATCCCTTCGTGCCGCACAGGGCCGTATCGCCGTAAAAATAGCAGTTATTGTGGAGAATACTGCATGATTTAACGCCGTTCTCGTCGAAAAACCGCTGCACCTTCGCGGCGGTGTTCCACCAGAAATCGTGGTTGCCCTTGAGGATGTACTTTTTCCCGGGCAGGCTCTCGATGAACCGGAAATCCTCCAGGCAGGAGTCCATGTCGGACCCCCACGTCAGGTCCCCGCACAGCACCACCGTGTCGTCGTCGTTTACGCCCTCGAAGCCCTTTTTCAATTTTTCCGCGTGGTCCTCCCACGCCGGCCCGAACACGTCCATGGGTTTGTCTGAGCCGAAGGACAGGTGCAGGTCTCCGATAGTGTACAGCATAATTTCTCCAAAAAAGCATACAGCCCGGCGCGGCGGGCACAATAATAAGACCGTCGCCGACGGAAAAAAGAAAAAGGAGCGCAAATATGAGTTACTCGAAAAGCGATGAGGGCCGCCTTTGCAGCGTGGACTGCGCTGTGGCCGGCTGTCAGTACCACGGCGCCGACGACTGCTGTCACGCCGACTCCATCAGCGTGGAGTCCCGCGGCGCCATCAGAAAAGCGGAGACATTCTGCTCCACCTTCACGCCAAGAGCCGTGGAGTGAGGCGGTCTTCGGATATGCGGGAGGGCTTTTCAGGCCCTCCCGTGTCTTTTTATTTCAGAAATTCTCTGACCGTTTCGGGCATTTTCTCTTTTTCCACGGACCGGGTGAAGCGCACCGTCTTCTCCCCCAGCGTGCCCAGAGGGGCGGGGGCTTTCGTGCCGGTGACCTTTTCAAGCTGACCGAAAAGCTCCACGCCGTCGCCGTCGTGGTCGGCGCCCAGGGCCGTGAGCACGCTGCCGCAGAACTTGTAGGGGTTTGCGGTGGAGACGATGACGGACACGCCGCCGTTTCCCGTCCGCTTCCTGTAATCGTTCAGCACGCCGCAGCCCACGGCGGTATGGGTATCCACCAGCACGCCGTTTTTGAAATACTCTCTTATGACGGCCATGGTGCCCTCGTCGTCAAGGCATCCGGATACGAAGCGGGACTGGATCCCCTTCAGGACTCTGTCGGAGACGGTATATCTGCCGGTCTTTGAAAGCTCCGCCATATATCCCGCCGTCTCAGCGTCGTCGGACATATGGAACAGCAGCCGCTCCAGATTGGAGGAGATGAGGATGTCCATGGACGGGGATATGGTGGTGTGGAAGGGGCGGTTGCGGTCGTACACGCCGGTGTTGATGAAGTCGGTGAGCACGTTGTTGGCGTTTGAGGCGCACACGAGGCGCTTCACGGGAAGGCCCATGCTCCCGGCGTAGAACCCGGCGAGGATGTCGCCGAAGTTGCCGGTGGGCACCACGAACTGTATCTGCTCGCCGTTTTTCACCGCTCCGCAGTTGATAAGATCGCAGTAGGCGGAGATATAGTACACTATCTGGGGCAGCAGGCGCCCCCAGTTGATGGAGTTGGCGGAGGACAGTATCCATCCTCTGTCGGAAAGCTCGGCGCCCAGCTGTCTGTCGCCGAAGATGGCCTTGACGCCGTTCTGCGCGTCGTCGAAATTGCCCTTGACGGCGCACACGCACACGTTTTCGCCGCTCTGGGTGGTCATCTGCAGCTTCTGCACCTTCGAAACGCCGTTCTCCGGGTAGAACACCATGATCTTCGTGCCCGCCACGTCCGCGAAGGCCTCCAGGGCCGCCTTGCCGGTGTCGCCGCTGGTGGCGGTGAGGATGCACACCTGCCGGGTCTCGCCGTTCTTCCTGAGGGCGGCGGTCATCAGGTACGGCAGCAGCTGCAGCGCCATGTCCTTGAAGGCGCAGGTGGGTCCGTGCCACAGCTCAAGCATATAGGTGCTGTCGTCTATCTTCACCGTGGGGGCCACGGCGGGGTGGTCGAAGGAGACATAGGCCTTAGTGACATAAAACGCCAGCTCCATTTCTGTGTAGTCGTCAAGGAACATTTTTAATACGGCTTCGGCTCTCGTCCGGTAGTCCATCCCGGCCAGCTCCCCAATCGTCTCCGCCGTCAGCGTGGGCAGGGACTCGGGCACGTAAAGGCCGCCGTCGGCGGCGATGCCCCGCAGGATGGCCTGGGAGGCGGTGCAGATATTGTTTTTGTCTCTCGTGCTAATATACTTCATATCTCTTCACTCCGAATCTAATTTGCGCCGTCATCGCCGAAGGCGTTGACGATGTGGTTTATGACCGGCTTTGCCGTATCGGTGCCCTCCGGGGCGTAGATCTCTATAACGTCGAAGCGGGGCTGTTTTCCCGTGTCGTTCTCCGCGAGCCACATGGACGCGGCGGAGATGAGTCTTCGGCGTTTGTTGGCGTCCACGAACTCCGCGGCCCGGGCGAATTCGTCGCTTTTGCGGAGCTTGACCTCCACGAATACCACGAACTTCCCCTTCTCGGCGATGACGTCTATCTCCCCGAAGCGGGTGGTGTAATTGAGGGCCGTTATGGAAAAGCGCTTCCTGCGCAGGTAATTCGCGGCCTGCTCCTCGCCCCACTGGCCCAGCAGTCTTCTGTTCAAATCCTCGTCTCCCCGCTCAGTGCATCTTCTTCAGAAACGTCTTTCTGTGGACGGGGCTGGGGCCGTACTGCCGCAGCTTTTCGTAATGGAGGGCGGTGCCGTACCCCTTGTGCTTGTCAAACCCGTACTGCGGGTACCGCTTTGCCAGCTCCTCCATATATCTGTCCCGCGTCACCTTGGCTATCACCGACGCGGCCGCCACGTTCTCGCTTCTGCCGTCGCCGCCCACGGCGGTGACGCTTTCATGCTCTATGCCCGAATCCCGGTTGCCGTCGATGATGCATATATCGGGGGATATCCCCAGCTGCGATATGGCCCTGTTCATGGCAAGATACGTGGCGTTGAGGATATTGAGCTCGTCTATCTCCTCCGCGGAGGCGGAGGCCACGGCCCATGCCCGGGCCTTTTCGATTATCTCGCCGTAGAGCGCGTCCCGCTTTTTGGGCGTAAGCTTCTTCGAGTCGTCAAGGCCGTCTATGACGAGGCCCCTCGGCAGTATCACCGCCGCCGCGTACACGCTGCCGGCAAGGGGGCCCCTGCCCGCCTCGTCCACGCCGCATACCGTTTGATATCCCTTGTCGTACAGGCCCTTTTCGATGGCCCACATATCCCGGGCGTCGTCAGTTTTCTTCAATTCCCGCCTCCGGAGGCGTCTCCAGCGTCACTCGGCCCAGCTTTCCCTCGCGGAACTCGTCGAGGAGGATGCGCGCCATCCTCTCCGTGTCCAGCTCGCCGCCCCGCAGGAGAAATCCCCTGGCCCTGGCGGCGGCCATGAGCATGTCGTACCCGGTATCGCCGTCACCGGGGGCCGCCTTGTAGCGCTCCCGTATTCTGTCGGCGTAACCCGCGTTTTTCAGCCGCTCAAGGAGATGGCAGGCCAGGGCCTCCACGTCGAGTATATCGTCCTTGACGGCGCCGGTAAAGGCCAGGTTCTCCCCCACGGCGGGGTCGTCGAACTTCGGCCAGAGGATGCCCGGCGTGTCCATGAATTCTATGCCGTTGCCCAGGCTTATCCACTGACGGCCACGGGTCACGCCCGGGCGGTCGCTGGTCTCGGCGGCCTTTCTGCGGGCCACACGGTTTATAAACGAGGATTTGCCCACGTTGGGTATGCCCACCACCATGAGCCGCACCGGTCTGCCGGACTGTCCCTTCTCGGCGTTGGCCTGAAGCTTGTCCTTCAGAAGGGTCCCCACGGCGGCGGCCAGGGCGTTGGTGCCCCTGCCGCTTTTGGAGTCCGTCTCCATCACGGCGGCTCCGCCGGCCCTGAAGCAGGCCGCCCAGCGGCGTGTCATGTCCGCGTCGGCCTGATCCACCCTGTTGAGAACGATGAGGCGCGGCTTCGACCCCGCCAGCTCGTCCAGGTCCGGGTTGCGGCTGGAGGCGGGTATCCGGGCGTCCACCACCTCGCACACCGCGTCCACCATTTTAAGATTGTCGGAGATCATTCTCCGGGCCTTTGCCATGTGCCCGGGGAACCAGTTTATATCCATTGCCATAGCCGTAATACCTGTTTCCGGTCCCGTCAGCCGATATTCTTCTCCAGAAGTTCGAGGACCAGCCGACGGTAATCCTCTTTGTACTGCACGAAATCGTCCGAATAGAAAAGCTCCCTGAATTCCGGAAGGGTCAGCCATCTGACAGCCGCAACCTCCTCCGGCTGGAGGACGAACTCCTCCTCCGGCACGTCAAGCCGCAGAAGATATATCTGGGCCAGCTCCCAGGCGCCGTCGTGGATATACTGCCCAGCGAACTCGTAATCGCCGGGGTCTGTCTTCACTCCCAGCTCCTCGTACGTCTCCCGCACGGCGCCCTGAAGGGGCGTCTCCCCGGCGCGGACGTGGCCGGCGCTGGGCATATCCCATTTATCGGGCAGGTTTTTCTTGCAGTGAGCCCGAAGCTGCACGAGGACGCGGCCGTCCGGACTGATTATCCATATCCAGGCGGGCTTGTGGTAAAAACCGGGGTCCGGAGCGTGACACTCGGATTTGGGCCGGGTGCCCAGATATTCCCCCCGGCGAGTAAATACGTCGAATATCTCTTCCATCAGCCCACCTTATTTCAGCTTATAGGGGTTTCCTATGCGGGAAAAGTCCATGGCCACGGCCCCGTCCCTGCCGGGGTACGTGCTCTCCCCTTTTCCGGGCGCGAGTAT
Source organism: Oscillospiraceae bacterium (assembly GCA_016286595.1). GTDB lineage: Bacteria > Bacillota > Clostridia > Oscillospirales > Oscillospiraceae > RUG626. Next base: position 19,379 of record JAEETR010000054.1, read on the forward strand.
CCACAGCACCTTTCCGATGACGCACCTCTCGTCCACGAAACCCACGAGACGGCTGCGGCTGTCGGTGGACGCGTTGCGGTTGTCTCCCATGAGGAAAACGCACCCCTCCGGCACGGTGACCTCTCCGGTGAAGTCCTCCCTCACCCTGACGGGGGCGTTGACGTAGGGCTCGTCAAGGGCGACGCCGTCAACGTACACGACGCCGGCGCTGAAATCGATATCGACCCTCTGTCCGCCGGTGGCTACGACTCGCTTGACCAGGGGCTCGTCTCCGAAAGTCTCTGTCTGCACCACCACTATGTCCCCCTGCTTCGGCGTATAGAACAGCTTCGACGTGAGGACGCGGTCGCCGTTTCGCAGCGTGGGGTACATGGATGAGCCCACCACGCCCACGACGCGCAGCACGAACATGAAGCACAGTATGCCCGCTACCAGCGCCGTGACTATGCACTGCACCCAGTCATAGACCTCCAGACGGGCCTGCGCCGTCTTATCCGCCGATTCTTCCGCGGCGGTGATCTGCCTTTCTTCCATCTCAGTTCCCTTTCCGGAAAGTGATTACAGTATACGATAATACCATTATACACAAAAAATCGCCAAAAGAAAGTGGCTGATAAAAAAAGAACCCACCGGACGGACCGGTGGGTCTTCTTTTTTCGCGTTATATGCGCTCCTTGACCTTGGCACGCTTGCCGACTCTGCCGCGCAGGTAGTAGAGCTTGGCCCTTCTGACCTTACCGCGTCTGACGGTCTCGATGGAGACGATGGTGGGGGAATGAATGGGGAAAACCTTCTCACAGCCGACGTTGTAGGAAATACGTCTGACGGTGATGGACTCATTTATCCCGCCGTGCTTCTTCGCGATGAGAGTGCCCTCAAAAGCCTGAGTTCTCTCTCTGTTGCCTTCCTTTACGCGTACAGTGACCCGGACGGTATCGCCGATGTTGAGAGTCGGGATCTCCGGCTTCATGTACTGCTGGCTGAGAACATTGACAAGATCCATAGTTATAATCTCCTTCAGATAGGACGTTCTTATCGTTCAGCTACGACAGCGGACCGCCCGATAGCAAAGGACGTGCCTTTGCGCAAGCCCGGTTATGATACCATAACCGACGCAGGATTGCAAGTATTTTTTTGCTTTTTTCGGCGTTTTTTTGAGAAAAACCCGTTATCTGGGCTTCAGCACGTCCAGAATGGCCAGGGCCTGCTCGTCCAGGAAGCGGCGCTGGAGGATGGACTCGTCCAGCTCCACGTCGGTGTACTCCCTGCCGTCGAAGCAGATGACGTGGCCGTAGACGCCGTCGTGCAGCAGTTTCACGGCGCGAACGCCCATCTCGCTGGCTATGATGCGGTCCCTGAGCAGAGGGCTGCCGCCCCGCTGCACGTGGCCCAGCACGGTGACTCTGGCCTCGACGCCGGTCTCCTGCTCGATGCGGGAGGCGACCTCCTGGGAGGAGGCGGCGCCCTCGGCAACGATGATGTTGAAATTGGTGCGGCCGTGGAGCCGTCCGTCCTTGATGTTGTTGATTATCTCGTCGAAATCGACTTCCTTCTCGGGCACGAGGATGGCGGTGGCGCCGGCGGCGATGCCCACGTTGAGGGCAATATGGCCGGAGGTACGGCCCATGACCTCCACCACGCTGCACCGCTCGTGGGACTGCATGGTGTCGCGGATCTTGTCCACGCACTCGATGGCCACGTTGCAGGCGGTGTCGAAGCCGATGGTGTAGTCGGTGTAGGATATATCGTTGTCGATGGTGGCGGGGATGCCCACGACCTTGCATCCCAGCTTCTTCAGCTCGAGGCAGCCCCGGAAGGTGCCGTCGCCGCCGATGGCCACGAGGCCGTCGATGCCGTTGTACTTCATGGTGTCCATGGCTCTCTGGCGGCCGGCCTCGGTGAGGAACTCGTTGCAGCGGGCCGTGTAGAGCATTGTGCCGCCCCGGGAGGACATGGCGCTCACGTCAAGGCTGTTGAGCGGGCGGAAGTCGCCGGTGATGAGGCCCTGATAGCCGCGTCTGACGCCAACGCACTCCATTCCGTAGTACGCCGAGGCTCTCACGACGGCTCTGATGGCCGCGTTCATGCCGGGGGCGTCGCCGCCGGAGGTAAGAACGGCGATCCTGTTCATATTGTCTGCCATATTAATCTGCTCCTTTATCTGAATGTGTTGAGGTTTTTATCATATATCCCCAGCCGCTGATATCTCGCGAAGTCCGGGGCGTATTCCGGGAGGAAGGTGTTCACGGCCGTTACGAGGCCCGTGGGGTTGAGCGTGGGATTCTGGGCGGATATCACGGCGTCCAGCTCCAGTGTGTTCCCGTCGGTCTGTTCAGCCTTTACGGAACTTATCATGGGGACTATGTCGGCGCTCTTTACGCCGCTTTTCGTCTTTCTGTCGATGACGATGCTCTCCCGCGAGAAGAGCTGCCGGACCGCGCCGACGGCGTCAGGCCTCACTCCCCCGTCGTATATGAGGGAGCATCTCACCCGCACGAACTGCAGCTCCTTCGGCTTGAGCACGGGCGTCCACGCGTCTGTGAAGCGGATGCCCTCCGGCACGGCGGAGTTCATCATGGAGGTGAGGTCTTCAAGCTGGGAGTCGTCCTCCAGCTCCGCGTCCATTATCTCGCACACGCTGGCCGTGCCCACGGACAGGGGCAGCGGGAAAGTCATCTTCGGGTGAGGGTTGAAGCCCTCGGTGTGCTTTATCTTCACTCCGGTGCGCACGAATATGCGCTGCATGGTCCGCACCAGGTCCAGATGGGATATATAGACGGCGGGGCCGGTCTTTTCAAACATTATCCGGGCGCTACTCATCGCATCGCCTCCCGGGTATCAGCTCGCTGGCGCCGCAGCCGGTGCACCGGACCCGGCAGTCGGGCGTTATCTCCGCCCGGTAGGCCCGCTCCCGCTCGTTCGCGAGGAAGCTCTTGCGCACGCCCACACTTATCACGTCCCAGGGCAGCGTCTCACCGACGGCCCTTTCGCGGCGGGCGTAAAAGTCCAGGCCGGGGGTGTGGTCTGCGAAGGCCTTTTCCCAGCGCTCGTAGGAGAAATACTCGCTCCACGCGTCGAGATAGGCTCCGTCTTTCCAGGCCGCTTCCACCGCGTCGGCGCTGCGCCGGTCGCCCCGTGAAAGGGCGGC
>JAEETR010000055.1 GCA_016286595.1 Oscillospiraceae bacterium
ACATCAACCCGGCCGTCGCCCCCGACTTCGACAAAAAGAGCGACGGGCTTCACGTCACCGAGATGCTGCTGCGCCATTACGGTCTGCGCCGTTCCGGCGTGGAGAAGGGCCTGGACGTGACCCCGGCCGGGCGCGAGATAATGAGCGCGCTGGGTCTTGAGAAGAACGTCCCCTGCATCCGTCAGGTCCGCAAGGCCTACGTGGGCGGCAATATATACGATTACACCCTGCTTATATTCCATCCGGAGCTTATAAAGCTTCGGCTCACGGTAAACGAGGCCACGGAGTTCGACGACTTCGACCAGTCAGACGTGGACGCGACCCTTGCGGAGCTGTCCAGCGAGGCCGCCCCGTGATAAAACGATAAAACGGAATGCGCCCGGTTTTTACCGGGCGCATTCCGTTTTTGTAAATTAAGGAGTATTTATGATACGCGCTCAAGTGCCGACCGCGCCGTCGGTCACGGGCCCGGTATCGTCTGAACCGTTCCACTCGGGAGGTGCGGGAGGCGCGGCGCCGTCGGGCAGCTCGGGGTCCTTCGGCTCGACGGGTCTTTCGTCACCGCTGCCGGGTATCCCCGGCATGGCCTGTCCGCCGTGATCGGGAGGCACGGCGCCGTCAAAGTCGGGAGGCGCCATGCCGCCGAAGCCGCCCTTGCCGCCCCTGCCGCCGGAAGAGGCGTTCTGTTCCCCGGTGGCGATGGCGGCGCCGTCGTCAACGCCGTCGGCCCGGACAAGCCCCAGAGTGAAGTCGTTGACCGCGTCAAACGTCAGTATCTCGCCGCCGTCGGAGCCGGTGACGGTGCATACGGCGCCTGCGCTGACCTTGCTCTGGAAGGAGAAGGTCTTGTACTGGCTGCCGCCGGCGATGGCGTCCAGCATGGCGCCGGTGGCGATTACGGTGCCGCCGTTGAGATATATGCCCATCTCGGAATCTATGCCGGAATCCTGACTCGTGGAGCAGGCCGCCGCCATGAGGCTGCCGCCGTTTATCACCAGCCAGCCGTTGGAGTCGATGCCGTCGCCCTCGCCCTTTCCGCGGCCCGCGGCGATATTCACCGCGCCGCCGTTTATGGTGATGACGGAAACGTAATCCTCGTTGGCGTTGACGCCGTCGTCGCCGGAGACGATGTTGATGACTCCGCCGTTTACGGTCAGATGCAGCTCGCTGTCAAGGCCTTCGTTCTCGGCGTTTACGTTCAGCACGCCGTCGCCGCCTTCGACGTTCAGGCTCATCTTCGAGTAAACAGCCCCGTCGTACTTGTGGAGCTTTTTGGTGGTATCGGGCTTGTATATCTTCGCCACGTAGCTGCCGTTGACGGTGTTGACGCTGCCGTCGGCCAGGGCGATGACCGCGCCGGCGGCGGAGGTGTCCACGTCGCACACGGCGGAGGCCTCGTCAGTGCTGCCGCACTCGTATACCCGGTAGAAGATGATGCCCGGGGCCACGGTGCAGGTTATGTCGGCGCCGCTCAGCACCAGGGTCACGACGGCGTCGGGGTCGGCGGCGGCGTCCTCGCCCAGGTCAACGGCTATCTGCCCGGCTGACATGGAGCCGGACACGATATACGTTCCGGCCTTCGTGATATGCACGACGGTGTGAGCGTCCGCCTCGGACTGGGAGTGAGCGTCCTCCGCGCCGCCCTCACCGTAGGTCTCGTCCTGACCTTCGGGGTAGAAGACGACGTCGTTTGCCGTATAGACCGCGGCGGACTCGTCGGTGGAGGCCGCCTCGCCGTCCACCGTGACGCCCTCGTCGGAGAGCATCACCTTTGTCCCTTCGACGGTCCTGCCGCCGACGGTGACCGTCCCGGCGGCGGGAGCCGCCTGGGTATCGGCGGAGGTCCCGGTATCGGTGTTGCCCGCGGGCGCGGCGTCGGCGGCGGTATCCTTCGCGCCGCAGGCCGAGAGCGTCAGCGCCATGCAAAGCGCCAGCGCAAATGCTGTCAGTTTTTTCATATAACGTATTCTCCTTTTTCCGGATGTGTGGTTTCTTCCATCCTATGGCCGGAATATAATCCGGAAAAATGGCCACAAAATGACGGTAAAATGAATGTTTTGTAAAGTCTCTGCCGTTTTTCGCAAACCGTCCCGGAACCGCGGGGGGCCGCGAAACGTCATATATTCTGACGGGTGCGGCGGGCAAAACGTTCCCTCTCCGGCAGATTTTGCCCGTTGACGGGGCCCGCGGTCCCGTGTTACCCTTTTCGTATAACGCGACAAAGTTCGCCCCCGGGCGGCGGAAAGGAGGCCGGCGTGACGAGATATAAAAAGCTTATATGCGCTCTGCTGGCGCTGTGCGCGGCGCTGGCGGCGGTCTGCGGCCTCTCCCTCGCGGCGGGGCGCACCGCCTTCAAGGTCAGCGACGCCTGCGTGAGGATAGCGAAAAACCGCTCGGCCTTCTACGACACGGAATACATATCCGGGGACAAGTGCTTCATCGGCTACTCCACCCCCTGCGAGGCGGGGTCCTACCCCGACGGGGTGACGGAGGAGACGGCGGAGAAGCTCCTGCGGCAGGAGATGAACGGCTGCACCCGGCTCATATCCTCCAGCTTCCCCGGTCTTGAGCTCACCCAGCAGCGGTTCGACGCGCTGGCCCTTTTCACCCATTCCCTGGGCACCGGCTGGTTCAGCCAGGAATCCAGGCTCTTCACCCTCATGGAGACGAACCTGGAGGGGGCCGACGACGCGAAGGTGGTCAACGCCTTCGGCGCGTGGTGCCACGTGGGCGGGCAGGTCAACGACTACGCCGCCAGATGCCGCATCACGGAGGCCAGGATGTTCCTATACGGCTACTACGCCTCCTACGCCCCCTCCTCCGGCGCGAAAGATTACTATTACGTGGTCTTCCCGGAGAAAAAAGACGGATACGACGTGATATTCTA
>JAEETR010000056.1 GCA_016286595.1 Oscillospiraceae bacterium
CAAGCAGCACAGTGCAGATGACCAACAGCCAGAAGGCGGTACTGTGGCAGCTCTACAATAAGAGCTGGAAGCCTAAGAATAATCCCTTCGACGTCACAGTCGGGCAGTGGATCTACGACGGCCTGAACAGTGAGCCGGACACCGGCACCCAGGGACTCGGCCTGCCGAGTCTTGGCGGAGGATCTTCGGGCCTTGGCTTACCGAGCCTGGGCGGAGGATCTGAGGGACTGAGTCTGCCGAGTCTGGCAGGCTGAAAAAGTAAAAAGAAGAAGGACCGGAGCGGGAGCTCCGGTCCTTTGATTTCGTGAGCATTTTCGTGAGCATTTTGTGTAAACTTAAAACACTGACTTCCGTAAAAAGTTACGGAAAACGGTAATATAGCAATTCACAAAAACGCGGGATAAGTACTGAGAATAAAGGAAAATCCGCTATTCACAAGGAATAACGGATTTTCTTGTTTTGGCGGAGATGGAGAGATTCGAACTCTCGAGGAGCTTTTGACCCCTACACGATTTCCAATCGTGCGCGCTCGACCAGCTACGCGACATCTCCACGCGTTTTGCTCGAACTGACTTCTCCGTATTCAGTTGAGTGCCTGCCCGAAGCAAGCCTACACATTATAAGAGAAAAGGGGAGGGTTGTCAAGGAAAAATCTTAATTTTCCCCGACCGCAGCAGTTTCCGAAGGGACCGCCACGCCAGCGCCGCGCCGATACTCACGGTGTAGACGATCACGAGCCTTACGCCGTACCGCGCCGCCAGGTCGACAAGGCCGAGACGGTCAAGGAAGGCGTTGACGATAAAGATGACCAGCGGGTGGACGAGATATATGAGATAACTGACCCCGTCGATGCCGGAGACGAGCCGCGGGAGGGGATGGCTTTTCGTCACCCTCACGCACAGGGCGAAGACGAACACGATGGCCGCGGCACAGTAAAGGGTGTGCATGTTCTCCAGGGCAGTGAGACTGACCCGGGGCACGCCGATGCGGTAGCATACGGCCTCCGCAGCGGCGATTACGGCGAAAAGCAGGGCGAGGACGGGGAGCCGTTCGCTGACCACTTCGCGGAATCTCTCGTAATTGAGCCCCGCGGCCATGCCCGCCGTCCAGTAGAACAGATACGTGGTAAAGAGCCGGTCGTTGTACCGGAACACAAACCCGGGTATGAGTTTTCCCAGCAGGGCGGAAAGATACAGATTGCAGGCCACAGTCATCCCCAGACAGACCGCCAGCAGCGGTAACGGCCTGGACCTCCTGCAGATCTTCAGCAGCAGGGGGGTGAGGGCTGTGAACTGGGCGAGTATCACGATGTAATAGAAGTGACTGACCAGATTGCCCAGCGCGGCGTACCGCGCAAAATCCCTCACGCAGAACCTGAGCCAGCCGATGAGGATGAAATAGGCGTAATAAATCGCCACCCACAGGATATAGGGCAGAAAAATGGATTTTATCCGGGATAAAAAGTACCGCCCGTTCACGCCGTCGGGATGGTTCAGCGTCAGCTTCAGCCCGCCCAGGAACAGAAAGCCCTGCACCACGAAAGCGGACAGCCGCCATGGTATACTTACGGCGATATGCTGCCAGCTGTCCCGCAGCAGCTTCGACACCGGCTCCGAGGACGCGTGGATGAAAATGACAAGAAGACAGAGCACCACGTTCATCAGTGACAGCTCTGTCTTCCTTGCTTTCATGGTCGGTCCTTTCTCAGCACAGTCTGGCGCCGGCAGGCACGCCGTCGTCCAGAATCATGAGATTGAGCTCCTCCTTGCCGTTGACCTCTTTCACGGCGGAAAGGAGCATGCCGTTGGACTCAAGGCCCATCATTTTCCGGGCGGGCAGGTTGAGTATGGCGACTACGGTCTTGCCGATAAGATCCTCGGGCTTGTAATATTTGGCGATGCCGGACAGTATCTGCCGAACCTTGCCGGAGCCGTCGTCCAGCTCGAAACGAAGGAGCTTGTCGCTCTTCTTCACGTTTTCACACTTGAGGACCTTGCACACGCGCATATCGCATCTGGCAAAGTCGTCGATGGTCACGTCGGGCAGCACGGGCTCAAAGCCGGATTCTGCGGCTTCCTTGGCGGCGTAGTAGTCGGCGATCTCCTGGGCTTTTTTGGCGGGGTCGAGACGCTGGAACAGTATCTCGCTCTGGCCGATCTTGTGGCCGGCGGGGAGAAGTCCGAACTTCTGAAGACCGTCCCAGCCGGAGGGGGAGACGTTAAGCTGGCGGAAGATGCGCTCGCCGGTCTCGGGCAGGAAGGGGGTAATGAGCTCCGCAGCAAAACGGATGGTCTCCAGAAGGTTATACAGCACCGTATCAAGACGGGCTTTATCCTCGGGGTTTTTGCCCAGCTTCCAGGGCTCCGTCTCGTCAACGTACTTGTTGGCGCGGCGAAGAAGGGTGAATATCTCGTCGATGGCGTCTGCCACGTGAAGGGTGTCCATCTTCTCCTCGGTCCGCTTCACAGTCTCGACGCACAGCGCCTGCAGCTCGTCGTCATGCTCACCGGGGCAGGCGTGGTCGGAAAGTATGCCGTCGGAATAGCGGTTGCACATATCCACGCTGCGCTTGACCAGGTTGCCCAGGATGTTGGCCAGGTCGGAGTTGACGCGTTCGGTCATCAGGTCGTAGGTGAGAGAGCCGTCGGAGGCGAAGGGCATCTCGTGGAGCAGGAAGTAGCGCACCGCGTCCACACCGTAAAGCTCGGCCAGGTCGTCGGCGTAGATGACGTTGCCCTTGGACTTGCTCATCTTGTCGCTGCCCACAATAAGCCAGGGATGGCCGAACACCTGCTTGGGAAGAGGCTCTCCCAGCGCCATGAGGAAGGCGGGCCAGTACAGAGTGTGGAACCGGATGATATCCTTGCCGATGAGGTGGACGTCAGCGGGCCAGTATTTTACGTAGCCCTCGCCGTCCTCGCCCATGGGCTCATAGCCGGGGAAGGTGATGTAGTTGGTCAGAGCGTCCAGCCACACGTAGATGACGTGCTTGGGGTCGCTTTTCACGGGGATGCCCCAGTTGAAACTGGTACGGGTGACGCACAGATCCTGCAGTCCGGGCTTGAGGAAGTTGTTTATCATCTCATTCTTCCGGGACTCGGGCTGAATGAACTCAGGGTGCTCCTCGATGTGCTTCATGATGCGCTCGCCGTACTTGCTCAGCCGGAAGAAGTAAGCCTCCTCCTCGGCCCATTTGACCTCGCGGCCGCAGTCGGGGCACTTGTGGTCCACCAGCTGGCTCTCGGTCCAGAAGCTCTCGCAGGGGGTGCAGTACCACCCCTCGTACTTGGACTTGTATATGTCGTCGGTGGCCAGCATCTTCTCGAATATATCCTGCACCTTCCGCTCGTGGTCCGGGTCGGTGGTGCGCACGAAGTGGTCGTAGCTGGTGTTCATAACGTCCCAGATGCGCTTTATCTCCGCGGAGGTGGCGTCGACGAAGGCCTGAGGGGTAAGACCCGCGTCCTCGGCCTTGAGCTGGATCTTCTGACCGTGCTCGTCGGTGCCGGTCTGGAAATAGACGTCGTAACCGCTCATTCGCTTGAAACGGCATATAGCGTCGGCCAGCACTATCTCGTAAGTGTTGCCGATATGGGGCTTACCGGAAGCGTATGCTATTGCGGTAGAAAGATAATATTTTCCTCTGTCCATTTGTTGCCTCCTGCAGATGAGAAAAAATAACTTCAAACAGTATATCACAAACGGATCGGTAAATGCAACAAAAAGCGCCTTTTGCCCGTGCGGGAAAAGAAAAGCCGTATTCGACAAAAGAAGTGCCGGGGCGACAAAAGCTCCTATTTACAATTTGTCCCCGGGGATGTATCATTTAATCACAGCTTATCCGATTCCCTGATGAGGGAAGACCTGTAAGCTCATATCTTTATCCCACAACCCTATCTGGAGCGGGCCCTGCGCCCGCTCACTTTTTTGCATATTAAAAGGCGGGAGCCTTACGCTCCCGCCTTTATTGTTTTCACGACGTCAGTCGGCGATATACACGTCCTCGTTCTGCATCACGAAGCCCAGCTTGTCACGGGCCACGTCCTCGATGACCTCGTCGCTTGTGTTGTTCTCTATGGCCAGCTTCAGCTCCTCGTTGGAGGCGGTCTTGGCGGACACCTCCTGCTGAAGCTTATCCTGATTGGCGGCGGCGGCCTCTATCTTCGACTGAAGATGGAAAAGAGAGGTCACGGCGTAGATGATAAGCACCACTATTATTATCTTCGTAAGAATACCTGAACGTTTGCGCCGCACCGCTGACTCCTTCCTTCCGCACGTGACGTGGGGGACGGTTTGTTTTCTTGATCGTATTCATTCTATACCAGTTCAGTCGGATTGAAAAGTATTTTTTCACCGTTTCCGCGATTTTTTTCGCCGCCGTCGCCCCGGCGCGAAGGGGCATCAGCACGATGCCCGCCGACAGTCGGAGAGCCCGGACGGCGAGACCCGCAGCGAAGTCGAAGGCGATCCGTGCGAACCGGCTGACCGTGACAAAGTACGCCGCGCCGCCGAAGAAGCAAAGCACGATCATGAAAATGCGCTGCTGACCGCCGCCCGCGGATAGTACAGCGGCGAAAACGCTGCAGGCGCACACTGCCCAGAAGAGAAGGTCCAGCACGTCTGAGAGTATGCGGTGGACGCCGCACCGCCGGACAGACCGCAGAACGTCGTAAATCACCCCGAGAAGTGCCCCCAGCACGAGAAAAGACCCGGCCTGAGACAGCTGTCCCGTTACGCTTATCTCCACGCCCTTACCTGAAAAGACGGGCGAAGAAGCCGTCCTTCCCGCCTTTGTCGCCCTCGTACTCAAGGCTGTCGACGCTGCCCCGCACGATCATCTCTCCCGTGTCCGTGTTCAGCTGTTCCATCTCAAGACCGCTGCCCCTGACCACCAGGAGACCCCGGGAGGTGCTTATCTCCACCACGCTCTCGTCGAAACTGCCCACGCTCTCCACACCGGATACGGTGAGTGCGGCTCTTTCGGTCAGCGAGACGGCGTGAGCCGCGGCGGGACGGTTTTCCTCATAAGCCATGATACGCTCTCCTTTCACGCTCGGGTACGTTTATATTCGTTTATAATTGTATGCCCGGAGAGGGGGCACATATGACCGGACCGGAGCGGAAATATAAATATTTCTTTTAAAGTCTATTCACGGTTTGGACATAATCGCACTGTATCATATGACCAGACAGTGAGGCAAACACCTGTTTTCAAACTATTTGAGGGAGGTTAAAGATATGACAGACGAAATAAGAAACGCAGACGAAGAGATCCGTCCCGAGAACCTTCAGGACGAGAACGCCGCGGTCACCGACACCGAACCGACGTATACCCAGCCCGTTTACACCGAGCCGGTCAGCACCGAGCCCGTCAGCGCGGACAGCGCCGCGGAGGAGAACGGTTACGTCCGTTCCGAGACCGACACCGGTTACGTAAGCCCCGTCCGGCCGGCAGAGTCCGCCGCAAATACCGCCGGCATGTGGACCACCCCCGCCTACGAGCCCCAGCAGACCACAGCCCAGAACTACTACTCTCCCAGCTATCACGTCCCCGCCGACGAGCGTGCGGCGGCTCCCGTGAAGAAGGAGAAGAAAAAAAGAAAGCACACGTTCCTCAAGGCGGTGTGCATAGTCCTGGCCTGCGTGCTCCTGTCCTCCAGCGCCGCCTACTTCGCGGCCGGGTACGTTATGGACAAGCGTATGGCCGAGTTTGAGGCGATACGCCAGAGCGAACAGCAGCAGCAGACCAAGGTGGTCATCGGCGCCGCCACTACCGACGACAATAACGAGAGCGTCGACGTCAGCAGCAGGAACGGCGAGTCTGCAGCAGCCGCCCCCACCGGCGACGTGATGAGCGCCAAGGAGATATACGACATGGCCTGCAAGCAGGTGGTCGGCATCAACACCTCGGTCTCCGGCACCAACATCTTCGGCCAGTCCACCAGCGCCGCAGTCAGCGGCTCCGGCATCATCATCTCCGAGGACGGCTACATTCTCACCAATTACCACGTCGTCTCCTACTGCGTCGAGTACGGCTACCCCATGACCGTCATCACCTATGACGGCAAGAGTTACGACGCTCAGGTCATCGGCTACGAATCCAGCTGCGACGTGGCCGTGATAAAGATCGAGGCCGAGGGACTTTCCCCCGCCAAAATCGGCGACTCCGACTCCATCAGCGTGGGCGACAAGGCCTACGCCGTGGGCAATCCTCTGGGCGAGCTGGCCTACACCATGACCAGCGGCATCGTCAGCGCTCTTGACCGTGTCATCACCACCGTAAGCGACACCACCGGTCAGAGCCAGTCCATCAATATGTTCCAGATCGACGCGGCCGTCAACTCCGGCAACTCCGGCGGCCCCGTGTACAACGATCGCGGCGAGCTCATCGGCATCGTCACCGCCAAGTACGCCGATGAGGGCGTGGAGGGCCTCGGCTTCGCCATACCCATCAACGACGCGCTGAACATCACCACCCAGCTTATCGAAAAGGGCTTCGTTTCCGGCGCTCTTCTGGGCGTGAGCGTGGCTAACGTGACAGACGTCTACTCCAACTTCGCCATCGAGTACTACTCCTATCCCTCCGGCGCCTACGTGGTGTCCGTGGTGGAGGGCTCCTGCGCCGAGAAGGGCGGTATCCAGGCCGGCGATATCATCACCGGGCTCAACGGCAACGCCATCAACTCCAAGGCGGCGCTGATAGCCGGCATGAAGAAGTGCGCTCCGGGCGATGAGGGCGTCATCACGGTGTATCGCACCGGCGCAACTCTGGAGACCGGCGAGTACATCGACCTGACCGTCGTCTTTGACGAGACTACCGGCCAGAACGTCACTGACGAGGATACGGACGAGAATACCGATGAAAATACCGCTCCCGGCCAGCAGTTCCCCGGACAGCAGAGACCGGACCAGCAGGTGCCCGATGAGGGCGAACAGGGCGGCTCCGGCGGCTACTTCGATTTCCCCTGGCCTTTCGGCGACTGGCCCTTCGGCGGCTTCGGCGGCGGCAACTGATAACGCCATAGACAATTCAAAAGGAGGCATCGAATCCGATGCCTCCTTTTATTATGTTTAGTCTTTCCCGTCAAAAAAAGAGGCACCCAATCGGGTGCCTCTTTTTTTGCTCATTTTCTTTACTTTATCTTCGCGTTGGGGCAGTGGGTTTTGAGGAACTGCTCCACAAAGGCGAAATCCGCAGCCTCTGCGTAGACCTGATTCTTGTCCAGCTTCAGATCCACATGGATCGTGTCACGGCGGGGGCGGACCTTGAGAACCGCCACGTTTTTCAGCTCCGTGGTCATGGAATTGCGGGAGGCGGCGTTCATGCCGATTCCCATTGTGCCGGGACTGCCCGCCGCGGCGCCCGCGGCGGCGGTGAGCCAGCCAAGAGCCTGGGCTTTCTCGAACTGCTTGGGCATCTGGATGTGGCTGACGTAGTCCTCCGTCATCTCAAAGAGGACCTGATACTTCCAGCCGTACATGATGCCCACGACGATATAGCCCAGAAGGCTGAGGACCAGCAGGATGCCCACCAGAATGAGGATAGGCTCGCCGATGCCCAGCAGGTCTGCCGCGCCGTCAATGCCGTTGAAAAGCTTGAAAATAAGCTCCAGCACCACAACGGCGCCCAGGGAGATGCCCAGCACCTTCCACACCGTGAACATGACGGTGGGGTTTCTCAGCAGATCGTAGTTGTAGGTCCAGCGGTACACGCCGTCCGGGCATAGCCAGATGTTCTCCGTGACCTTTTTTCCCTCAAGCCTGTTTTCCTCGCTCATATCAGTTAATCCTCCTTCAGAAATGTGATGTCAAAGGATTTGTCGTCCTCCAGGAACAGCAGTGGGATTTTCTCCGCAGTCACCACGCCGACGCCCACGGAGGCGCCGGAGCCGTCCCGGGCCGCTATACCCACCGTGATCACGGCGGACTGTCCGTTCACGGAGATGCGCAGCTCGTGGGCCGCGTCGTACCGCACCGGGACGCTGCCTCCCGGCGGCAGCTCGCCGCTGAGGAAGGCGTAGGTCCCCTCGCTTTTGCCCTCAGGCAGACCCGTCAGCGCGGCCAGCTCACCGTCGAGATTGAGCTCTACGCTCTCACCGTCGCCGTTGAAGGTCATCGTGCCGTGGTCCGACGTGAACACGCCCTCATGGGCGGTGGGGGCAGGGGAGTCAGGCTCGTAGGGGACGTTGTCCGGCTTTGACGCGCACCCGCCGCACAGCACCAGCAGCGCGATAATAAACACAACGCATCGTTTCATATCACGCACCGTCCCCGTCACGTCCTGCGGAACTCGATTGGCGGCATGTTCTCAAGAATGTTGAGCTGCTGCTCCACAATGGCCGTGTCGTCCTCCAGCCTGTCGCGATGGTCCTCAACACTGTAAGAAAGGTTCGCCGCCCCTTCATATGCGGAGTCGAGCCAGCTGAAGCAGATGGTGAACATCGCGTCTATCACAACGGGCAGGTTCTCCACGAAGGGTACGGAGACCTCGTAGCCGCCCACGCTTATCACCAGGTTGCCGTTGTCCAGCCGTACGGGCATGGAGTTGTACGCGGCGTCCGCCGCCACCTGGAAGGCGTGAGCGCCCTTAAGACCGAAGCGGTCCTGCAGGTACCCCACGATCACCTCGTCCACAGTGGAGCCCAGTGCGTCGCCGGTGTCCTTGGCTCCGCCCACCGCGTAGTTGAGGGCGGCGCCCAGCAGCAGGTCCTTCGACTGGCTGAACATGGAGTCCTCGCTTGTCAGATTATACGCGATAAACTCGCTGACCTTCTCCGCGCCCTCGTTGATGATCTTCTGCTGGAAGGCCTGCTCCGCCTGGATGGCGGCGGCCTTGGCGCCCTTGGCCGCCCAGTACTGGGCGGTGCTCAGACCTCCGTTCTGTATGGACTCCCTCACGGAGTTCTGGAAGGCGGTGTCGCCGGCCAGCTTCATGGCCCGCTGCATGGAATCGTTGCACAGTCCCTTGAATACGGTGCCGCTGAACTTGGCGATTTTTTCAAGGACCGCCTGAGAGAAGTTTTTGATGACGCCGGAAAGCCACGCCTTGAACTTTGCAAAGG
>JAEETR010000057.1 GCA_016286595.1 Oscillospiraceae bacterium
GAAAAGCTCTCGTCCACGTGGCTGAGCATGTCGGAAAGAGATGAATTGGCCGCGGGCCTGGTGAGCATGGACAGCGAGCTGTCCTCGACCCTCGCGGCTTTCTTCTCTGCGCGGGGGAGATGGCCCTGCAGACCCTTCCCGGCCCCGGACGCCCCGGCAGCCGGGGCTGACCCGACGGGATAGTCCGCGGGCGTGTTGCGGGCTATGTATTCGGCCACGTCCGAGAAGCGTCTGTTCCTTGGGACGGTGTAGGACGAGGGGTACAGCACGATATATACCGTCATATCCTCCCCGGCCAGGAAGGCTGATACGGTCTCCACCGCCACGTGGAGGGCGTCCGAAAACGGATAGCCGTAGGCACCGCTGGATATGAGGGGGAAGGCCGCGCTCTCGCAGCCGTGTTCCTTCGCGAGCGTGAGGCTTTCCCGGTAGCAGGAGGCTAAAAGCGCCTCCTCTCCGTGACCGCCGCCCTGCCATACGGGCCCCACGGTGTGGATGACGTACTTTGCGTCAAGACGGTACGCGCCGGTTATTTTGGCCCTGCCCGTCTCACATCCGCCCAGGGTGCGGCACTCCTCGAGAAGTCCCGGCCCCGCCGCGGCGTGGATGGCGCCGTCCACGCCTCCGCCTCCCAGAAGAGTGGAGTTTGCGGCGTTGACGATGGCGTCGGCCTTAACGCGGGTGATATCGTCCTTTATGATCATAAGCGGCATTTTATCGCCCCCTTTGCGGCTATTTTACCACGTTTCCGGCCCTGCTACAACATAATGACGCTCATGCGGACATATTATTATTCTCATTGTGCCCGGGAGTCCTTTTGTGGTATAATTTAAGCGGGAAATTATGTACGAAGGGAGGCGGCGCCCGTGGCGGATTATCCGTCCCTCGTTGAAAAAGCGAAAAACGGCTCCCTGGCTGCGCGCTGGGCTCTGTATACCGACACGGTCAGCCGCGTCTATTACACGGCGGAGAAGCTGACCGGCGACAGGGACGCCGCCGTCGCTCTGACTGCGGACAGCTATATCCTGGCCTTCGGCAATCTTGAAAGGCTGGAGTATGCCGACGAGTTCCCCGTATGGCTTGAACGGCTGACCGTCCACTACGTTTACAACACGGTCTATGACGCCGCCTATCCCGGCAGCCGCGGCCTGAACAACGAGGAGCTTGCGGAGCTTTTCCGCTCGTTCCACAATATGACCGACGAGGAGATCACCTCCCTCATGGGCCGCAGCCCCAAAAAAGCGCTTAAAAAGGCTGAAACGTCCCCCGAGGAGGCGGGATATCTCGTGCCGCCGGAGTCGGTGACGGAGATATGGAGCCGCATCCGTGAGGAGTTCAGGAAGGAGAGGCTGGCCGAGGCGGAGCGCGAAAAGCCCCCCGAACTTCCGGACGCGGCGGCCGGGGAGGACGCCGTCTCCGACGCGGCGCCCCGCCGTCCCCGCAGGCGCCGCAGAGCGGCCATACGCTCTTTCGCGGCGGCGCTGCTGGTGGCCGCCGGGATATTCATTTATTTTATAGTTACCGGACGCGTGGGCGGCACGAAGACCACGGAGTACCGGGAGATACTGCGGGGCTCCAACGATGAAAAGGTGCAGCAGCTGGCCAGCACCCTGTCCCTGCAGCTGGACGGACGGGTCGGCGAGATATACCAGATAGACGATGAGACCTATTACGTGGTCATCTACCTGGGTACCGAGAGCGCCGGCGGCGCGATAGTCAAGTACGACGACAAGGGCGGTCTGCGGCAGGTGGTGACCTCCGGCAGATCCGTACTGCAGGGGGGCAAGCTCTCCGAGCTGGTGAACGACGAATATTTGCAGGTGTATTTCACCCAGGCAAACGCCTCGGATTCCCGTAAGAACCTGACCCTGGACGACATAATCAAGGCGGCGGGCACCGGCGAGGCCATGTCCGATGACAACAGCTACTATATCGGCGGCAATACCGTCAGCTCTCTGCTGGACAGCGCGCTGGAGGAGAAGGAGAAGCTGGAGGAGATCGTGGAGGACGGCGCCGATTTCAGCGTGGTGCTGCGCATCAACTGCCGCAACGTGGACCTTTCCCAGAACGTGACCATAACGCTGGACTCCTCCATATCCAACGCCATAGGCGAGGCAGGGGAGCTGGAGATAGTCCTCAACGACCTCAATCACCGGGTGAACCTGTCCCGGCAGCAGCTGACCAACCTGTGCGACACCTACGGCTCCGTGACGCTGAGCCTTTCCTCCCCGGGACCGAGGGATTACAACATCGCCTTCTACACGTCCTCCGGCCACAAGATATCCGAGCTTTTCGGGGATATGACGTTCACCTTCCCGGCGGAGAGCGAGCTGAGCTACGTGTTCGCCACCTATGACGGCGGCACGGAGACCCGGGGCGGCGTATACGACGCGGAGGCCGGGACCATAACCTTCCCGGTGCACCTGTCCGGCTCTTATGAGATAATCGGCGGCAGCCGCGACATCGCCGACGCCGCTTCCATGACGGAGGACGAGGCCAGAGCCGCCCGGTTCCTGGTGTCCCTGGGCTTTATGGATACGGACAGATACGGCAATTTCGACCCCTCCGGCCCCATGACGAGAGGCGAGCTGGTGAACGTGCTGGGCAGGATGTTCCTGTCCACGGACGAGCGCTTCACCTCCGGCTTCTCCGACGTTGCCCCCGGCGACAGCGAGTACGACTATATATCCTCCGGCGTGGCGGGGGCCATACTCTCCGGCTACGGCGACGGCACCTTCCACAGCGACGACGCGGCCACGAGGCAGGACGCCCTGACCATGTGCGGCAACACCATCGTGTTCCGGCTGGGGGCGGAGCTGCCCTCCGACCCGGAGCTGAACTATACCGACGCCGGAGATATCGCCGGTTACGCCGCGGGGCCTGCGGCGCTGTGCGCCGGCATGGGCGTCATACCCGACGGAGGAGCCCTGCGTCCAAGAGACGTGATAACGAGAGCCGAGGCCGCTCTGATATTTTATAATATGTACAGGCTGTTCTATATCGACTGACGCGGCGCGGCGGAGGAAGCACCGCCGGACGCCGGCGGCTTCAGAAGTGAGTATTTTTGGCGCAAATGCGCTTTTTATAAGGAGTATCTTAATGAAAACGTTGTATTTTGACTGCGGCATGGGCGCCGCCGGAGACATGCTCACCGCCGCCCTGCTGGAACTCGTGCCGGACCCCGACGCGTTTATGGCCAGGCTGAACGCCCTGGGCATCCCCGGTGTGAAGGCCAGGCGGGAGAGCGCGGTAAAGTGCGGCATCACGGGCACCCACGTGTCCGTCACCGTTGACGGCGAGGAGGAGGAGAGCCTCGACGTCCACGAACATGAGCACCACCATCACGATGATGACCATGAACACGAGCATGAACATGAGCATCATCACGACCATGATCATGACCATGACCACGAACACGAACACGAGCATGAGCATGAGCATCATCACGACCACGACCATGAACACGAACACGAGCATGACCATGAGCACGACCACGACCACGAGCATCATCATCACCACCACAGCGGACTTCACGACATAGAGCACGTCGTGTCCAGTCTGAACGTGTCCGACCGGGTGAAAAAGGACGTGATGGACGTTTACGGCCTCATCGCCGAAGCGGAGAGCGCCGCCCACGGCGTGAGCGTGTCGGAGATACACTTCCACGAGGTGGGGACAATGGACGCCGTGGCGGACATAACCGCCGTGTGTATGCTCATGGAGGCGCTTGACCCCGACGAGGTGGTCGTTTCCCCCGTCCACGTGGGCAGCGGCAAGGTCCGCTGCGCCCACGGCATACTGCCCGTGCCCGCCCCCGCCACTGCCTATATCCTGAAGGACGCGCCCATCTACGGCGGCAGGATAGAGGGGGAACTGTGCACCCCCACCGGCGCGGCGTTGCTGAAGCATTTCGCCGCCCGCTTCGGAGATATGCCCGTGATGCGGGTGGAGAAGATAGGCTACGGCATGGGAAAGAAGGATTTCCCCGCCGCCAACTGCGTCCGGGCCATGCTGGGGCAGACCTCCGGCTCCGCCGACGCGGTATACGAGCTGTCCTTCAACGTGGACGATATGACCGCCGAGGATATCGGCTTTGCCACCGAGCGGCTTTTTGACGGCGGCGCGCTGGAGGTCTATACCGTCTCCGTGGGAATGAAGAAGAACCGCCCCGGCACACTCGTCCGGGTGCTGTGCCGCCCGGAGGACCGGCAGAAGATGGCGGAGCTCATCTTCCGCCACACCACCACCATAGGCGTCCGGGAGGCGTCCTATGACCGCTACGTTCTCGACAGGAGCTTCGGCACCGTTTCCACCCCGGCCGGGCAGGTGCGGATAAAGCGGGTCTCCGGTTACGGCGTGACCCGGGAGAAGGCGGAGTACGACGACCTCGCCCGCATTGCCCGCGAAAAGGGCCTGAGCCTTGCCGACGTGCGTGCGATGATAGAAAAGGCGTAAAAAGCAAAAAAAGAAAAGGGATGACCTGACAGGTCATCCCTTTTTTGTGCAGACGGTTCAGGTGCTGTCGGAAAAGCGAAAGACCATCCGACACCACAAAGTCTGGTTATACCGCACAGGGCGGAATCGCCAGCCCGCCGGATGGGCTTTCTGCGGAGGACGACAAAGGCGGTTCCGCTGCCCTGGCAGAAGAGACCGCAACGCCTTCCGATGAAAACAATATACCACAGCCGGCAGAGAGTGTCAACACGGCGCAGACGCTGGGAGAGGAGATCACCCGGCAAATAGTGAATGTGGACCTGAACACACCGGAAGGTAACTTGGCGGCTCCAGCGGCCGCGGAAACTTCCAGTGAGACAGGCCCA
>JAEETR010000058.1 GCA_016286595.1 Oscillospiraceae bacterium
AAAGTATTCGGCATTTTTCTTCCTCCTGTGTATTTGACTGGCGCCGACAGATTTCGCGCCGCATAATATACTAAATCATTTTAATATTATAACTATTTTTGTCCAAGGTCAATAGTTTGAGTCAAGAAATCCGGCACAAAATCCCGATTGGTCGTCATTCCGGTATGACGTGCGCCTCCCCGTCGGTGGAAAGGTCGATTTTTCCCCCGATATTCTCCGCGTAATTTGCCGCCACCCTCTCCAGAAGGGCCAGCTTGTCGGCGGCGTTGTCCGCGGTGCCGAGGTGCACGGTGAATCTGCCCTGATATACGAACACCACGTCGCTTATATTCGTCATGTCAAGATTCGACACGAGCTGCTCCATGCCCCGGGAGGACACCGCGTTAAGGAACTTTTTGAGGTACTCCAGTTTGACGCTTCCCGACTGGCCCAGGGCTATCGACGCGCCCTTTTCCGGGTTTATGGGCTCCGCCCCGATGACGGCAATAAGTCCGGCCGTCCCGGCATCGTCGGTTTTTTTGAGGAGCTTTGCGTTCTTGTCTATGACCCACAGACCGCCCGCGGAACGCACGAAGGCCATGGGTATGCTCTCGGTGACGCTTATCACCACCGTATCAGGATACTTTTTGTCCACGTCCACCCTGTCGACGCACTCAAGTTCCCGCCTTATGCGGGCTCCCGTGGACGCGGAGGATATAAGGAACATATTGCCGCCTTCTTTTATACCGGCGGCCTGCAGTATCTCGGTCTCGGAGTACATGTCGTTTCCCGTGACCATTATGACGGAGACCTTGAAGAATATGCCCACGCCCAGCAGCACCGCGGCGGCGATGAGCGCGATCATGACGGGGATGTAGGCCATCCCCGTGTTTCTCCTGCGTCTGCCGTTCCTGGGTGCGTTTTCTCTCATATGTCAATCTATCCTTCGTATATCCGCTCCGAGAGCGCGAAGGCCCCGGCATAGTCCGTCGTATCCTCTGTCCAGATATTTTATCCCGCCGACAGTGCTCTCCCCGTCGGCAGAGAGGGCTGCCGCGATGAGCGCCGCGCAGCCTCTGAGTTCCCCGGCCGACACCTCGGCGCCGCGCAGGGTGTTCACGCCCCGCACCGCGGCCCTGTGGCCCTTTACGCTTATATCCGCCCCCATGCGTATCATCTCCGGCACGTGGCGGAATCTGTTTTCAAAAACCGTCTCTTCAAACACCGTCTCGCCCCTGGCCTTCAGGCACGCGGCCATCAGCAGCGGCTGCGCGTCCGTGGGGAACCGGGGGTACGGGCCGGTGACGACGACGCCCGGAGAGACAAGCCCCCTCCCGGCGTCAAGTACGATGGTGCCGTTTCCGGTCTCAACTTCACAGCCCATACGGGAAAGCGCCTCAAGGACGGCGCCAAGATGGTCCGGACGGGTCCCTTCCACTCTGACGTGTCCGCCGGTGGCGGCGGTGGCAGCCAGGTAGGTGGCCGTGACTATCCTGTCCGGTATTATTTCGTGGACGACGCTCTTTTCGAACCGGCCGCCCCTTATCTCAATCGTGCCGGTCCCGTCGCCGGTGACCGACGCTCCCGCCTTCCGCAGATACTCGGCAAGGTCGGATATCTCCGGCTCCGCGGCGGCGTTTTTTATCACGGTAAGCTCACAGCACCCTGCCGCGGCTATCATGGCGTTTTCCGTGGCGCCCACGCTTGGGAAGCGGAGTTCTATCACGGCGCCGTGGAGTCTGTCCGCCCGGCAGATGATGCTCCCCTTATCGCTCACGGCAGAGGCGCCAAGGCGCTTCATGGCCTCCAGGTGCAAGTCTATGGGGCGGGGCCCTATCTCGCAGCCCCCCGGCGGGGAAAATCGAACCCGTCCGGTCCTGGCCAGGACGGCCCCCATGAATATCACCGACGAGCGCAGGTCCCCCATAAGATCGTCGGGTATGGTGCTGCCGGTCATGGTGCCGGTGTCGATATATACGCCGTCCCCCTCCCACCGGGCAACGCAGCCCAGATGGTCAAGGATCCTCAGCGAACACTCGACGTCGGATATCCTCGGGCAATTATGTATGACGGTCTTCCCGCCGGTGAGCACAGCCGCCGCCATGATGGGCAGCACGCTGTTCTTCGCCCCCTGCACGGTGACGCTGCCACTGAGGGGCACGCCGCCGTTAATTATCATCCTGCTCATAGCGCATCTCCCGGTCCCAAAGGTTTTTCAGGCTATACTATGCGCCGTGCGTTTCGCAGGTTAATCGTCTATGAGGGACAGGATCGTCTTTACTATCCTTTCGTCTGCGTCTTTCACGCCGGCGGCCAGCGCCGAACGCGACATCTCCTCCAGAGCGCCGCCCGACAGCATGGCGGTGACGGCGTCGTAGAGGCTCTGACCGGTGCAGTTATCCTCCGTGATGACCTTTGCCGCCCCGGAGTTCTCCAGCGCCCGGGCGTTTTTCTCCTGATGGTTGTCGGTGACATTGGGCGACGGCACCAGCACCGAGGGCTTTCCCATGGCCGTCAGCTCCGCCAGGGTGGACGCTCCCGCCCGGCACAGCACCACGTCCGCCGCGGTCATCACAAGGCCCATATCGTCGATGTAGGGCCGGATATCCACGTATCCCGGCAGGTTGTCCACGCCCCGGGCCTTAAGGTTTGCCAGCAGCTTCTCCCGGCCGGCGTCGCCGCCGCCGGTGGAATGTATCTGCTGCAGAGCGCCGGTCTTTACGTTCAGGGCGATGAAGTCCGCCATGATCTCGTTCATATGGCTGGCTCCCAGGGAGCCCCAGAAGGACACCGCCAGCGGTCTATCGTCAAGACCGAGAGAGCGCCGGGCCTCCTCTTTCGTTTTCAGCCAGAAATCCTGTCGCACCGGGGTGCCTGTCATTATGACGCGTTCCGGTTTTTTATAGAGATGCTCCACGTCCCGGAAGGCCACCATCACCCGGTCCACGGTGCCGGACAGCAGCTTCGTGGTGAGGCCGGGCACGGCGTTGGACTCGTGCATTACGGTGGGTATGCCCATGGCGTGGGCCTCCTTCAGCACGGGATAGCATACGTAGCCGCCCATGCCGATGACTATGGAGGGGCGGAATTCCTTTATTATCCTTTTGGAATCATGGCGGCTTAAGACAAGGTTTTTCGCCGTGACGGCGTTCTCCCTCAGTGCCCGGAGAGATATACCCCGGGTAAAGCCGGTCATGTGGATGTTCTCAAGCTCATAGCCCGCGGCGGGGACGAGTCTTTTTTCAAGCGCTCTGCCCGAGCCCACGAACAGAAATCCGGCGTCCGGGAACATGCTTTTCAGTTTTCCGGCCACCGCCAGTGCCGGGTTAATATGGCCTGCGGTCCCGCCGCAGACGAACAGAAATCTCATCTTCATTCCGTCTGCTCCTCTTCCTGCTCACCGGGCTCGTCGGTCTCATCCGATTCGCCCCGCAGCGGCACGTCTCTCGACACGGCCAGGATTATCCCCATCTCCAGCATCTGCAGCCACAGCGCGGTGCCGCCGTAACTGAAAAACGGCAGGGATATGCCGGTGCAGGGTATGAGGTTGGTGACGACCGCCACGTTGAAGAACACCTGCAGCGCCAGAAGACTCGTTATTCCGGTGACCAGGAGGCTGCCGTATCTGTCACGGGAGTGGAGGGCTATCCAGTAGCCGCGGATTATGAGCAGGGCGAACAGCAGCAGTATCAGCACCGCGCCCACGAAACCCAGCTCCTCGCACACCACGGAAAAGATGAAATCGTTGTGCTCCTCGGGGAGATAAAGATATTTCTGTCTCCCCTGCCCCAGACCGAGACCCAGCACGCCGCCGGAGCCCACGGCGTAAAGCGACTGTATTATCTGGAAGCCCTTGTCCTGCATGTCGGAGAAGGGGTCCAGCCACGACACGAGACGTGTGCCGATATAGCCCAGCGATTCAAGAGCCTCGCCGCCGGCGGCTATGGCCGCACGGACCCGCTCGACTATGATGAAAAGTCCCGCTCCGCCAAGAGCCAGGCCCCCGGCGAACCACGCCCAGTGCACGCCGCCCACGAAGAGCATGACGGCCCCCAGGCACAGGATGATTATTATGGCAGAGTAGTGCGGTTCTCTCTGCAGAAGTATCGATATCACGGCCAGAATGGCAATAAAGGGCAGCATACCGTACTTTATGGTACGCATTCTGTCCCGGAACTGACATATCATCAGCGAGAAGAACATAATCACCGCCAGCTTCGTTATCTCAGAGGGCTGGACGGTAAAGATGCCGCCAATCTCGATCCACCGGCGGGCGCCGTTTCGGACGCTGCCGATAAATATGATCGCCACCAGCGACGCCAGCGATATGAGCATAACGGGCCATGAGACCCTTCGGTAGAAGGACACGGGGATACGGGAGGCCACCAGCGCGATGAACACTCCGCTCACGGCGAAGGCCATCTGCCGCACGAAATACCTCGTGGGGTCGCCGGAGACGTAGTAGGCCCGGGCGAAGCTGGCGGAAAGGACCATTATCACCCCCAGGGTGAGGATGATGAGGGTAAGGAAAAAGAAAGGATAGTCGATATGGCCGCGGCTGTGGCGAAGGCTTTCCGCCAGCTCATGACGCTGACGGGCGCGGCGGTCCGCTCTCGCGGCGGCGATTTCAGCCTCGTTCCGGTCGTTCGGCATACTCTTCTCTCCTTTCCTTATCAGATTTCTTTCAGGTTATTTCACAGCGATGACCGCGATCGCGCAGAACACGGCCGACACCAGTGTGAAAATGGTAAACACCTTGTACTCGTTCCACCCGCACATCTCGAAGTGGTGGTGCAGGGGCGCCATTTTGAATATCCGTTTGCCGTGGGTAGCCTTGAAATAGAGCACCTGGATGATATCGGACAGCGTCTCGCATATATAGACTATGCCGCACAGCACCAGGATAAGAGGCATATCCAGGGCGAAAGCCGTCATGCACACCATCCCGCCGAGGAATAGGGAGCCGGTGTCGCCCATGAATATCTTTGCCGGGTGGAAGTTGTACAGGAGGAAAGCCCCCAGTCCGCCGGCAAGCGCCGCGCTGGATACGCCCACGCTGAGGCAGTCCCTTCTCACGGCTATTATCCAGTAGGCCAGCATAACGGGGACAGACACCCCGGAAACCAGACCGTCAACGCCGTCGGTAAGGTTTACCGCGTTGACGGTGCCCACGATGACGAAGGCCGCGAACACCAGATATACGGCCCAGGGGACGGTGACGGTGCTCATGCTGAAGGGTATCAGCAATTCGCCGGATATATAGCCCGCACGGCGAAGAAGGAGCACCATCACTATGGCGGCGGCCAGCTGCAGAAGGAACTTCTGAGAGGCGGTAAGGCCCATATTCTGCTTCTTTTTCAGCTTGAGATAGTCGTCGGAGAAGCCGATAGCGCCGAATACGAGGGAAAATCCCACTATCATCACGTGGCGCAGATCGCCCTGGGATATGGCTTTGAAGCCCACGGCAAGGCAGGTGACGATACACCCGGTTATGAACATGAGCCCGCCCATGATTGGGGTGCCCTGCTTGCTCATGTGCCAGGTGGGGCCGTCCTCCCTGATGGTCTGACCGGCGTGGATGCGCTTCATGAAGGGCACGAGAAATGCCCCCGCCGCCGCGGTCACCGCGAAGGATACCGCCAGTGCGATCAGCGTCGTAATGTACATGAAAACCTCTCCCCGCGGGAAGCGTTACCCCAGCTTTTCAAGCCACGAGGCCACTATCTCCCGCTCATCGAAATGTATTTTCTCTTTCCCGAGGATCTGATACGTCTCATGTCCCTTGCCCGCCAGGACTATCACGTCGTCCTTCCGGGCGTTCTTCAGGGCGTATCCGATCGCCTCGACTCTGTCGGGTATCACCTCAAAGGGCGTCGCGGTGCCCTTCATGCCCTCAAGGATCTGGCTTATTATCTCCCCGGGTTCCTCCGTACGGGGGTTATCCGAGGTGACGATGACCATATCGGCCATTTTGCACGCGATGCTGCCCATTACCGGGCGCTTTTCGTGCTCTCTGTCGCCGCCGCAGCCGAACAGCAGAACGCATCTGCCCTTTTTGAAGCCGTTGACGGTATTGAGAATGTTCTCCAGCGCGTCCGGGGTGTGGGCGTAATCGATGATAACGGTGAAGTCCCTGCCCGTAGGGACCACCTCCGCCCTGCCCTTCACGCCCGCACAGCGGCCCAGAGCCGCCGCGGCGTCCTCGGGGCTCACGCCCAGATCGATAAGGGACGCGGCCGCGGTAAGGCCGTTGTAGACGGAGAACTGTCCGGGAATGCCCAGCGACACGGGCAGCGACGCTCCGGCGCATTTGAGCGTGAACTTCACGCCGTCGTGGTCGAGGGAAACGTCGTCCGCCATGAACGCGGCGTCTGTCCTAAGGGACACGGTGTCCACGGGGCAGGCCGCGGCGCCGGTCATCACGGGGGCGTAATCGTCGTCGATATTTATAATTGCCCGGCGGCACATCGTGAAAAGCTTCGATTTTGCCGCCGCGTAAGCGTCCATGGTCTTATGGAAGTCCAGATGGTCCTCCGTCAGGTTCGTGAAGATGCCCTGCTCGAAGGTCATGCCGTCCACTCTGTCAAGGGCGAGAGCGTGGGAGGAGACCTCCATCACCACGTAGGCGCAGCCCTTCCCCGCCATATCGTCCAGCAGCGCCTGCAGCTCGCAGCAGTCGGGGGTGGTGCGCTCCGTGGGGATGACCTCGTCGCCTATCATGTTGGCGATGGTGCCAATAAGCCCCACTTTCGCGCCGAGAGTGTCCTCTATCATGGCCTTAATGAGCGTCGTTATCGTCGTCTTGCCGTTGGTGCCGGTGACGCCTATCACCTTCATCCGGGAGGACGGATTGCGGTGGAAGTTGACGGCGGCAAGGGCCATGCCCCGGCGGGAATCGTCGGTTATGACGTAAGGTATGCCGCATTTCGGCGGCTCCTCGCACAGACAGCACGCCGCGCCCTTTTCGTAGGCGGAGTCTATATACTTGTGCCCGTCGCTCTCAAAGCCGCGTACGGCAATGAAGAGGTCCCCGGGATTGACGTATCTCGAATCGCAGCTCACGCCGGAGATCTCCATGTTCAGCATGGCGTTTCGCCCGTACACGTTCACGTTTTTCAGCACGTCGCCCAGTTTCAAATCCACTCACTCCCTTCCCGCAGGATCCTGCGCTGCGTCAGTACCGTCCGTTGTCGGACGGATCGATAAGCGTTACTCCGATAACCGTTCCCTTCGGCACCTCGTCGCCGCCCACCACAGACTGGCGGGACACCACTACCTTCGAGTTGGACGGTGATGCGCCGGAGGTGTCCATATAAAGCCCGGCGTTTGCCAGAGCCGATCTTGCCTGGGATACGGTCAGGCCCGTAAGATTGGGCATTGTCGTCATCTCCTCGGTCTTCGCGCCCTCGGTATAGATGACTATCTTGCTGCCCTCGGCCACCTCGTAGCCGGGAGCGGGCAGCTGGTCGGTGACCTTCACGCCGCCGCCCAGCACGCGGTACTCAAGGCCGAGTCCCTCAAGGACAGCCTCGGCGCCCTCCAGGCTCATGCCCGTGAGCTTGGGCACGTTCACGTCGGTGGAGCCCGTCTCATCAAGGCCAAGTTCGGGCTCGATGCCCATGCTGCCAAGAGACTCGGACAGTATCCCGCCCACGGAGGGGGCTGCCATGACGCCGCCGGAGGTATATACGTTCTTGTTTCTGGGATTGTCCAGCACGAAAAGGCACGCTATCTCCGGATCGTTGGCCGGAGCGAAGCCGCAGAACGACACCATGTATTCCCTGACGCCGGTGGCGGCCTCCTTGGCCGTCTTGGTGGTGGTGCCCGTCTTGCCGGCTATGTGATAGCCCGCCACGTACGCCGTCTTGCCGGTGCCCTCCGGCTCTCCCACCACGCTCTCGAGGATCGAGCACACCAGGTCGCTGGTCTCCCTGCTGATGACGCTGCGCACCACGGTGGGCTCCTTGGAGTAGACCACCTCGCCGTCGGGGGCGGTTATGCGGCTTACTATATAGGGCTCCATCAGGTTGCCGCCGTTGGCCACCGCGGACACGGCGGTGATTATCTGTATGGGCGTAACGTTGAAGGTCTGGCCGAAGGACGCGGAGGCCAGCTGCGAGAGATTGTTCTTGTCACAGAAGACTTTTTCGCTCCACCACAGTCCCCGGGTGGAGGCCTCGCCGGGCAGGTCGATGCCCGTCTTGTTCCAGAAGCCGAAGGCCTCGACGTAATCGTAGAACAGCTCCCCGCCCACCTTTATGCCTATCTGGGCGAAGGCTGTGTTGCAGGAGTGCTGCGCGGCCTCCTTTATGGTCTGCGTACCGTGGCCTGCGCTTTTCCAGCAGTGCAGCAGCTCGGTACGGCCCAGCACCGGCATGGTGCCGCTGCAATAGAAGGTGTCGTCCGTGTCGATGATGCCCTCCTCAAGGGCCATGGACATGGTGATTATCTTGAACACGGAACCGGGCTCGTAGGTGTCGGATATGGCGAAGTTCCGCCACTGGGCAAGGCGCGCGTCCCGCAGGGCGGCGGAGCGCTCCTGCTCGTCCTCAATGAGATCCAGCCTCTCCTGCACCGCCTCGGAAACGTCCCAGGGTGAGTTGAGGTCGTAGTCGTTGGCGCAGGCCAGCGCAAGTATCTCGCCGGTATTGACGTTCATCACTATGGCGCAGCCGTTCTGCGCGTCGTAGTCGCGCACGGCCTGCTGCAGATATTTCTCCGCGATGCTCTGTATGGGCACGGAGAGGGTCAGTTCCAGATCGCACCCGTCCACCGCGTCGTTGTAGTTTTCGTAATTGGTATAGAGAAGGTCTATTCCCCGGGCCGTGGTCAGGCGCACCACGCTGCCGTCGGTGCCCTGCAGATAGTCGTCGTACACGGCCTCAAGGCCCTCGAGGCCCTTGTTCTCCGTGCCCACGAAGCCGATGACGTTGCTCGCCAGGGTGGAATAGGGGTAATACCGTTTGGAATCATTCTCGATATGTACGCCGATTATGCCGTTCTCGCTCTTGAAGGTCCGCACCTGCTGGGCTACGCTGTCCTCCACCTTGACGGCGATGGTCTTGTACCAGCTTTTGGTGTCCTTCATCTTCTCGAGGATGGAGTTGGGGTCCACGTCGAGGATACGTGAAAGCTCCGTGGCTATGAGGACCTTGTCCTCCCCGTTGTACTCTATCTCGTAGGGGGAGATGAACACGTTGTAGGCCGTGGAGCTGATGGCGAGGACGTTGCCGTTGGCGTCGTAAATGGTGCCGCGGAAGGCCGAGACGGAGGTCTCCCGGGTCTGCTGTTCCACCGCCATGCGCTCATACTTCTCATGGTCGGTTATCATGACCTTATAGAGTCTTCCTATAAGCACCGCAAATGAAAGTATGCCGCACACTATAAGCAGTATAAGTGTGCGGCGGAGTATGCTATTTGTGGGCCTGAGCCCTTTTTCCCCGGACCGAGTCGCCATCGTTCTCTCCCGAATGCGCCTGTTATGAATTCAAGGCGGGCAAGCCGCCCTTAATAATTAGTCGGAACTTATTTGAAATATGTCAGCAGCGAGGACAAAAACTCCGCCGCGCGGCTGACGGCGCCGCCCTTTATGCCGCTGTCCGAGAGGACCTCGGCCTTGTCGCCGTACTTCATGCTTATCGTCTTGATCTGGCTGTCGGAGGGCTTGACCATGCCCAGCTTGTGGACGGCGTAATCCTCAACCGCCGCAAGATTGAAGGCCTTTTCGTACTCAACGGTCAGGGCTTTCTCCTCTTTCGACAGCTCCACCAGCTGATTTTCCAGCTGGGTGGTGGTGACGGATATCTCCGCAAGGCGCACGTAGGACAGCAGCACCATAACCATCAGCACCGCCGCGCAGGCAAATCCCAGCACCGAGAAGGCGGATACTATCCGCGTTCTGGGCGCGGCGGCAGTCCGGACCTTTTCACGGGGTGCCGGAAGCTCATATTCCGGGGCTTCCTCGTAGGTCAGCTCCGGCGCATAGGCCAGATTGCCGTAGACGGCGCCCGTCATGTATTCAGCCTGAGCAGTTTTTGCGGCCATATCTCTATCCTCTCAAACTATATCTTCCGTGCTATCCTTACCTTTGCGCTGCGGGAACGGGGATTGTCCCGCAGTTCCTGTTCCGTGGGCGTCAGCGGCTTTCTCGTCACCGACTCCATCGTCTTTACGAATCCGCACACGCACACCGGAAGCCCCGGCGGGCACGTGCATCCGTTTTCTCTCGAGCGGATCGCGTTCTTGACTATCCTGTCCTCCAGCGAGTGGAAGCTGATGACCACCAGCCTCCCTCCGGGATTGAGGGCGTCCATCGCCTGATTAAGACCTGACGAAAGGCTCTCCAGCTCGTCGTTCACGGCGATCCTCACCGCCTGGAACACCCGCTTTGCCGGGTGCTGCTTCTCTCTTTTCGCCGCGGCGGGGACGGAGGATTTTATCACGTCCACCAGTTCAAAGGTGGTGTCTATCGTCTTATTCTCCCTGCGGCGGAC
Organism: Oscillospiraceae bacterium; assembly: GCA_016286595.1. Taxonomy (GTDB): domain Bacteria; phylum Bacillota; class Clostridia; order Oscillospirales; family Oscillospiraceae; genus RUG626. Next base: position 10,473 of record JAEETR010000058.1, read on the forward strand.
TATATTGGCGGCTATCCGGGAGGAGTATCTCTCCTCGCCGTACTCGTAAAATATCCTTCTGAGCTCCTGCTCCGGCCAGCGGTTCACGATCTCCCAGGCCGTGAGCGGGTTCTGTCTGTCCATCCTCATGTCCAGCGGGGCGTCGGCCATATAGGAAAAGCCGCGGCTCTCGTCGTCCAGTTGCGGGGAGGATACCCCCAGGTCGAAAAGCACCCCGTCCACGCCGGCGATCCCCAGATCCTTCAGCGTCTCGGCCAGGCGGCTGAAATTGGAGTGGACGAAGGTTATCTTATCCGCATACTGCGCCAGCCTCACGGAGGACTCCTCTATGGCCTGGGCGTCCGTGTCAAAGGCGATGAGGCGGCCCGTGGTCAGCCTTCTAACTATCTCAAGGCCGTGGCCGCCCCGTCCCAGCGTGGCATCCGCGTAAATGCCGTCGGCGTGGATGTCCAGTCCATCGACGCATTCCCGCAGCATGACGGGTGTGTGTGTATATTCCATCAGAAATCGAGCTCCGCGAAGACGGCGGCAATGTTCTCTGCGCTGGTCTCGGCGGCGTCGACCTCGTTCCACTTGTCCTCGTTCCAGAACTCGGCGCACTCTCCGGCACCGACCACCGCGACGTTCTTCTCAATGTCGGCCCACTCCCTCAGGGCCTGGGGCAGAAGGATCCTGCCCTGGGCGTCCGGCTCGCACTTGGCGGCGTGGGAGAACAGCGGCCTTATCTTTCCCTGGTCCACCTTTTTCATCGCCTTGACCTTCTCGGTCATCCGCTCCCAGCTGGACGCGGAGTAGGCGCTGAGGCAGTGCTCCATGGATATGGTCACGTAGAAGGTGTCGCCCAGTTCCTCACGCAGACGGGCAGGGATAAAAAGACGCCCTTTCGCGTCGAGAACGTGTCTGTAAACGCCGGTCATCTCCCCGCCCCCTTTCTCTCTGTGGGAATCTGGTACACTTTGCACCACTTCGCTCCACTTTCTACCATTATTATAGAGGCCGGCGTTTCAAAAAGCAAGAGGAAATCATAATTATTTCTCATCTTTTTTTGGAAAAAACAGCCCGGTTTTCCCAGGTGCGGTTATTATTTGTGGAAAACTCCCCGATTATCCACATCCCCGCCGGAATATTGGCAATATTTTACAGTTACGACCGGTTCCGACGCCCTTCGGCAGGCGTTTCCGCGAAAAAGAAAAAAGGGCCGCCGCCCCACTTTCAAAGGTGGGGCGGCGGCCCTGTACGGCGGCTGTCATGCCTGCATATCACGTGAAAAGGCTCATCTGCGGATTTTTGTCCGGCAGGTCTGCCATGAAGGAAAAGCACTCCTCCGGGGAGGACATGACGCCCTTTTTCCGGCAGAAATCATCAAAAATGCGACGCAGTTCCCGGCTGTTTGGACTGGGCAGCTCGTAGTCAAGTCCATAGGCGCGGATGTACCGCTCCTTCAGCCCCGGAAAGCTGCGGTCCAGGGCGGCGTAATAGTATTCCCTGTCCCCCTCCCGCAGGGTAAGGCCCATGCCGAAGGTCAATATCCCCTTCACCCCCGCGTCGGCGCAGGCGGTGAGGATGGCAGTGAGGTTCTCCGGTGTATCGTTTATGAAGGGCAGCAGCGGCGTCAGCCATACGACGGTGGGTATCCCCCGCTCCGCCATGGCGGTCAGCACCTCAAGGCGCCTTTTCGTATTGCATACGTTCGGCTCCACGACGGCGCAGAGGTCGTCGTCCCATGTGGTCAGCGTCATCTGCACCGTGCATTTCGCGCTGTCGTTTATGGCCTGCAGCAGATCTATATCACGCATGATCCTGTCGGATTTCGTCTGCACGGCCGCGCCGAAGCCGTATCTTTCGATGATCTCCAGGCACCGGCGGGTCAGCCGCAGTTCCTCCTCGCAGTGCATGTAAGGATCGCTCATGGCGCCGGTGCCGATAACGCAGCGGCGGCGCATGGATCTGACCGCTTTCTCCAGCAGCTCCGGGGCGTTGCGTTTGACCTCAACGTCCT
>JAEETR010000004.1 GCA_016286595.1 Oscillospiraceae bacterium
AACGGCGGGAGGCGCCTCGTTGGCGCCCAGACGGTGGTCGTTTCCGGCGGTGGCCACGGACAGCCTCAGCAGATCCTGATAGTCGTCCACTGCGGATATCACCGCGCACAGGAACAGCAGGAACTGGGCGTTCTCATAGGGGGTCTCGCCGGGGGACAGCAGGTTCTGTCCGCCGTCGGTGGCGATGGACCAGTTGTTGTGCTTGCCGCTGCCGTTCACGCCGGCGAAGGGCTTTTCGTGCAGCAGGCACACCAGGCCGTGCTTCGCCGCCACCTTCTGCATTATCTCCATCGTCAGCTGGTTGTGGTCGGTGGCGATGTTGGTGGTGGAATAGATGGGGGCCAGCTCGTGCTGGGCAGGGGCCACCTCGTTGTGCTCGGTCTTGGCGAGGATGCCCAGCTTCCACAGCTCGTCGTTGAGGTCCTCCATGAAGGCGGCCACGCCGGGCTTGATCACGCCGAAATAGTGGTCGTCCAGCTCCTGGCCCTTGGGGGGCTTCGCGCCGAAGAGGGTCCTGCCGGTGAAGCGCAGGTCGGGGCGCTTTTCGTACATCTCCCGGGTCACCAGGAAGTACTCCTGCTCCGGGCCCACGGAGGACACCACCCGCCGGGCGGTATCGTTGCCGAACAGCCGCAGTATGCGCAGGGCCTGTTTGTTCAGCGCCTCCATGGAGCGCAGCAGCGGAGTCTTCTTATCCAGCGCGTGACCCCCGTAGGAGCAGAAGGCGGTGGGGATGCAAAGCGTCCTGCCCTTGATGAAGGCGTAGGAGGTGGGGTCCCAGGCGGTGTAGCCACTGGCCTCGAAGGTGGCCCGCAGGCCGCCGGAGGGGAAGGAGGAAGCGTCCGGCTCGCCCTTTATGAGTTCCTTGCCGGAAAACTCCATTATCACGCTGCCGTCGGGGGCGGGCGATATGAAGCTGTCGTGCTTTTCGGCGGTTATGCCGGTGAGGGGCTGGAACCAGTGGGTAAAGTGGGTGGCGCCCTTTGCCACGGCCCAGTTCTTCATGGCCTCCGCCACCGCGTTGGCCAGGCTGATGTCCAGCTCGCTCCCCTCGTCGATGGTCCTGCGCAGGGACGCGTAGACGTCAGCCGGAAGATTGGCGCGCATCACACGGTCGTCAAAAACCTGGCTTCCGAAATAATCAGATACCGTACTCATTGTTCACAGCTCCTTTTCAATGATAGAAATAAATGAAGGCAAAGACACCTTTCGTGATGACACGAAAGACGCCTTTGCCTTTGTGCACGTATTCTGTTCGGACCGGGCACGCTTTTCCCGGAAACGAAAAAAAGCGCCTTTGAGCCCTGTGCTCAAAGACGCCCTTGCCTTTACGCCGGTGATTATACTCCCCCTCCCCGCCCGTGTCAACACTTTTTTTGAGGCGGCGAGCGAATTATTATCACTTCCTCATCCGCATTTTATCTCCGGCCCTTGACAAACGGCCGGCGGCTTATTATAATGCAGGCGAATGAGCAAAGGCGTTCATTGCCGCACGGCACCCCGTGCGATGATGAGCGCCTTTGTTTTTTACTTTTCCGAAAGGATATGACAGGCATGAAAAAAGAAGGCCAGGTGCGGATCCCCTCCGGATGCGCCATCGCCGCCGTGATATCGAAAGAGGGCAAAAAGATGTCCGGCGCTCTGGTGGCGGAGGCCATGAAGCCCATGCACGAGCGCAGCAACGGTCTGGGCGGCGGCTTCGCCGGTTACGGCATATATCCGGAATACAAGGATTTTTACGCGCTGCATCTTTTCTTTGACGACCGGGAGGTGCGCAGGACCTGCGAGGCCTATCTCAGGGAGTATTTCGAGATAGTCTTCTCCGAGCTCATCCCCACGAGGAAGATACCCGAGATAACCGACGAGCCAATTATATGGCGGTATTTCGTGGCGCCGCTCAAGTCCATGCTGGCGTCGATGCAGCTGGACGAGAAGGAGCTGGTGGCCCGGACGGTTATGAACATAAACACCCGCATGGACGGCGCCTACGTGTTCTCCAGCGGGAAGAACATGGGCACCTTCAAGGCCGTGGGATTCCCCGAGGACGTGGCCGCCTTCTACCGCCTTGAGGAGTACGAGGGCTATTCATGGACGGCCCACGGCCGTTACCCCACCAACACCCCCGGCTGGTGGGGCGGCGCACACCCCTTCACGCTGCTGGACTACTCCATCGTCCACAACGGGGAGATATCCTCCTACGACGCCAACCGCCGGTTCATAGAGATGTTCGGCTATAAATGCACCCTGCAGACCGATACCGAGGTCATAACCTATATAATGGATTATCTGGTGCGGGTGCAGGGCCTGACGCTTTCCGAGGCGGCGGGGGTGATAGCCGCCCCCTTCTGGAGCACCATCGAGGGCGGGGCCGACGAAAAGCTTCAGAAGACCCGGGCCTATCTGCGGGCCGCCTTCCCCAGCCTTCTCATAACGGGTCCCTTCTCCATAATACTCGGCTTCACCGGGGGCCTCATGGCCCTCAACGACCGGCTGAAGCTGCGCTCGATGGTGGTGGGCGAGAAGGACGACAGGGTGTTCATCGCCAGCGAGGAGGCGGCCATCCGGACAATGGAGCCGGACGCGCGGAACGTCTGGGCTCCCGCCGGGGGCGAGCCGGTGATCGTAAGGGTGAAAGAAGGTGCTTACTGATGGCGGTCGATTTCATATATCCCGAATTTGAGGTGGTGCGCAACGAATCCCGCTGCATCGCCTGCAGGGTTTGCCAGCGCCAGTGCGCCAACGAGGTGCACAGCTACAGCCCCGAGCGGGGCATGATGGTCAGCGACGAGACGAAATGCGTCAACTGTCAGCGGTGCGTGGCTCTGTGCCCCACCAGGGCGCTGAAGATAGTCAAAAGCGACTGCACCCTCCGGGAAAACGCCAACTGGACCAACGACACCATCAGGGAGATATACAAGCAGGCGGGCAGCGGCGGCGTGCTGCTGTCCTCCATGGGCAACCCCAAGCCCCTGCCGGTGTACTGGGACAGGCTCCTCATAAACGCCTCCCAGGTCACCAACCCCTCCATCGACCCCCTGCGGGAGCCTATGGAGACCAGGGTATATCTGGGCAGGAAGCCCGACAGGATAACCCGGGACGAAAACGGGGACATCGACTGTACCCTGCCGCCCCAGATAGAGCTTTCAATGCCGGTGATGTTCTCCGCCATGAGCTACGGCTCCATCAGCTACAACGCCCACGCCTCCCTGGCCAGGGC
>JAEETR010000005.1 GCA_016286595.1 Oscillospiraceae bacterium
CCTTCGGGTGCTGATCGACGGCGGTCTGCCGGAGCATGCCCACTACGACCCGTGGGACAGACGCATCTGGTTTGACACCGAGGCCGAAGACCCCGAGTGGAGCCCCGGCACGCCCGAGGAGCTTCTCACCACCATGGAGCTGGCCAATATCCGCATCGCTCAGCTCAGCTATGAAGACAAGTTCAACGACTTTAATCTTGATAACGGCGTCCTCACGGACTTCACCGGTCTTTGCCTTTACAACTGCTTATGGGGACCGGGCATGACGGATGCCGGCCACATAAGCCGCGCTCTTGACAAGGTGACGCTCAACGGCTTTGCCAAGCTCACCCTGATAGACTCCGACGTATTGTCCCAGCTTGAAAATTTCGACGAGGGCATCTATGAGGACCAGCCGGCCGAGATAGAGCTGAACAATCTGGCCTCCGCCTGCCTCACCGGCGACATAACGGCCAGCATCGCCGTCAACGGGCACAGCACCCTGCGTCTGAACAGCCTCACGCTGCGGGGCACGATCCTGGCCGGCAACACCTGCAACGCGGACACCGCGGAGTATCTCTCCGACGACGAGCTCCGCAACATCAACGGTGTGCAGGGCGCCCATATCGATCTGCGCCTCGGCGGCGACAACCAGATACTCACCCCCAACAAAAGCTCCGGCCATACGCCCGACATAATGGTGGCCAACAGGGCCAGGCTGGCCATAAATGACGATGCCGCCGTGGCGGGCGTCGGCTCCCTGACTGTGGGAAGCGAGTATAACGACGGCGGCCACTACTACTGCGCGGCCATCGGCGCTCCCCCGGCGGCAGAGGGCGAGACTCCCCTGCCCCACGGCACCATAATCGTGAACAGCGGCGTTATCACCGCCTGGACCAGCACCGGCGGCGCGGCCATCGGCGGCTCCTCCGACAACGACCAGTTCACCGCCGACGCCGGCGCGATCGTGATCTACGGCGGCGTGGTCAACGCCACCGCCAAATACGGCGGCGCGGCCATCGGCGGCGGAAGAGGCGGCAACGGCGGCTACTTCTATCTCAACGGCGGCACCGTTAACGCCGTTTCCGAAAGCGGCCATGCGGCAGCGGTAGGCGGCGGCGGAGTAGACTGGGGCGAGCCCACCATGAGGGGCATCGGCTATATGTCCGAGCACGACTGGGAAAACGGCAACTACGCCACCTTTACCGACGGCGTTTTCGTCAAATATTATGACTACGACCCCTCCATGGGCGGCGGCAGCGGCCGTATAACCGTGTGGGGCGGAACGCTCAACGCCCGGTCGGACAACATGTCCTGCGACGAGAACGGCAACCCCATAGAGTGGGTCGACGATGAAAGTTATTACGACAAAAACGGGAACCGCGTCGACATCAAGGAGTACGACCCCGACACGTGCGAATGGTATTATAAACACTATTACGGACGCACCGACGTGGCCTTTGAAAAATCCTTCGGCGACGGCGTCAGAAGCGGCAGGCTCCACGGCTACGTGGTGGGCTCCGCCTGCGAAAACGCCAACTACTACTACGAGAACCGCACCGAGATAACCAAGGTCGGCGGACTCGTTCAGAGCGACGGCAACCCCCTGCTCATCCTCGAGCAGAATTACGCCAGCTTTGAGCACAGCTACTACAACGCCGACGTGAGCTGGGACTGCTTCTACAACACAAACAGCAAACTGGTCATCGACGCTCTCGGCCGCGAGGTCAGCCCGGGCGAGAATCTCTTCCAGCCCTCCATCGTATCCAGCAGCGCCCTCATATTCGAGGTCGGCTGCGCCGACGACGTGTGGGAGATACGCTCCAACATGCTGTCGAACTACACCTACCGTCTGCGCGGTCAGATTAACTTCCCGGACCATATGTACGGTGAGCATTATTTCGACGAGGACATCTGGGATGATGTATACGAAGGCGGCGGCATAATCTCCATCGCGCTCCCCAAGGGCACCTACTTCAATCTGCTGCCGGGCTCCTCCGTTACCGTGCCGGAGCACGTGTCCATCCTGGCGGCCGACTCCAAGCAGTTCTCCCTGGGTGAGGACAGCACGGTGCAGGGCAAGGGCCGCTGGCCCGGCAAGCCCGCCGACCCCGCCAATCCCCCCTCCAACGAGCAGGTTAAGAACCTGGTGCAGCAGCTCTACGCCGCCCAGGCCCAGCCCGGCACCGAGGGCGTGCTCTACGCCACGCATCTGGGCATATCCAAGAACACCTCCGGCAATGACACCTACTACGCCGTAGTGCCCGGCAACAGTGCCGACGAGGTGCGCGGCAGGGCCGACGGTATCGGCGTGGAGATCCTGACCATCATCAGCGCCGGCAACTGCATGTTCAAGAAGCCCGCCGGTTCCAACGAATGGCATCTGGCCTGCCCCGACGACAAAACCGTCGTCTCTCTCTCCGAGAACGGCGCTCTGAGCGCGGCTCCCAGCTGTTTCGCGAATGTGAATTACGCCTTCGACGTTCTCATAAGCGACAACGGGAACGGCACCGTTCAGGTGAGGATACTCAACGCCAAGCTCTCCACACCGACCTATACGATCTACGAGAGCGACTCCGCCGGCTACGATGAGCTCACGCTGAACTTCAACGTCAGCGATCCCGGCTCCCTGGCCTACTCCATCGGCATTAACGCCGACAAGAACAAAGCTCTGTTCTCCATACCCAGCTTCCTGGGCAGCGAGTTCAAGATGACCACCGTATCCGCGCTGAAAAATTCCTGCTCCGTGCGCTACGGCGGCACCCTGAAGTTCGTCACCCCCATCTGCGAGTTCGCGGGCATCGACATAACCGAGCTGCAGATCAAGTACGGCGACAAGGTCTCCCTCACCGGCATCAACGGCGGAGGCAGCGTGATGGTGCCGGAGATCGCCGGGTTCCCGGTATCCGGCAGCGCGTCCCTGTACCTCAACACCTTCGCCCCCCACAGAGAGCTCACCGTGAGCGTTGAGCTCAACACGCCCCTGTTCGAAGGCGCCTTCTCCGGCTCTTTGAAGGAGGCCCGGGGCACCTTCGTGGTGGATTCCCTGTACGCCGAGGTGGCCGTGGGCGAGGGCGGCATCCCCCTGGTGCCCCCCACCATCGTGGGCTACCTGATGGGCGGCGGTCTGGGCTTCTCCGGCCTTGCCGACACCGTGAACATGGACAGGGTGGGCGCGTCCCCCCTGCGCATGAAGATAGCGGCCAAGGGCAGCATCGTGGACGTGATAAACGGCTGGGTACGTCTGGAGGTCGGCCCCAGCGGCTTTGCCCTTGACATGACCAACATAAAGATAAAGAACTACGAGTTCATCAAGAAGTTCGGCATGAGCGCCGACTGGGATTACGGCGAGCTGGAGTTCAAGGGACGCAATTACTGGGGCGTAAAATCCGATATGTCCCAGTACATCACCGTAGGCATCCCCGTCCCCGGCTCTGAGAAGAAGCTTCTGCTGTCCGCCACGGGCACCGCGTCCTGGGGATTCTTCTCCGGTCTGTACTTCAACATGAAGAACTACGACAACGGTTTCCTGTCCCAGGTCCACGCCTCCGGCTCCCTGACGGCCAGCGTGGCCATACCCAAAAAGATAGTACTGGGGACCTTCCCCTTCACCAACATTGAGCTGGGCAACGTCCAGGCCGGTTTCTACGCCGCCGGCACCGTCAGCGCCAACATGACCGCCGACGACATGAAGGACGGCGCCAAGACCGCCCTTACCAACCTGGCAAAGAAGACCAAGCTGGATATCGACGCCGCCGTGGGCGCCAAGGTCGTGGTCGGCGGCAACAAGTTCCCCGCCTGCCACGTGCGCGCCGTCTACGTCATTGGCGAGAGCCGCATACGCCTGAGCGGCGGTTTAGGCAAGGGCAAGAGTCTGGATCTGAGCAAGGAATTCAAGTCCTACCGCGGCCCGGGCGAGTACGCCACGGTGCTGGCCCTGCCCTCCCCCGACGACGGCAGCGGCAGCGGAAGCGGCAAGGCCATGCAGAGCGTTCCCGTCATCGTCGAGGCCAACGCCGAGAAGGTGGCCCTGCTGAGCATGTCCTCCTCCAAGGGCTACGCCGTAATGTCCGGCCCCGACGGTGACTCCATGCAGGCCGTCGGCGCCGCCGGCACCGGCAAGTACGTGACCCTCTCCGCCGCCCCCGCCAGTCCCTACGGCGACAAGATAAACTCCACCCCCAAGAGCGTCAACAACAGCTTCGACGCCGAGGTGGAAGACGCCGCCCTGGGCGACGTGCTCATCGAGATCGACCTCGTCAACGAAGATCAGATTCTGGACGTCAGCGACCTGACCATCACCAACGGTATCGGTCAGACCGTCACCCTGGTGGCCGCAGAGTACGACGAGGACGGCGTTCCCACCAACGCCGACGCCAACTTCTTCGCCGAGCCCGGCGTGGTCTTCTTCGCCCCCGACAAGGCCGGCACCTACACCGTGACCACCAGCGCCTCCATCTCCAACGTCTACGCCATCCGCATGACCCCCTTCGCCTCCATCGGCACCGCGGGTCTGTCCGGCGATCTGGCAGCCTACACGGTGGTGGACGCCGAAGCCTACCGCAGCTACAAGGTGCAGCTGGTCCTGGGCAGCACTCCCGGCGAGAGCGACTTCGTCCTGGCCGAGAGCGACGTGCTCACCGGCGCCGAGACCTACTCCGGCAGCTTCTCCTACTCCATCCCCGACGGGCTTGACAACGGCACCTACTATCCCAGCCTCCTGCTGACCGAGTACGTTATCGCGGAGGACGATCAGGGCAACCCGGTAGCCTCCTGGACCCTCTCCGACAGCAGAGACTTCACAGCCATAACCCACACCACCTCCACCGTGCCCGCCGGTCCCGCCAGCGTGTCGCTGGCCTACTCCGGCAACAGCACCATGACCGCCTCCTGGACCGCCGTGGACAACGCCAAAGCCTATCAGGTGAATCTGTTCAGGCAGGTCACCGCCGACGAGGACGGCAGCCCCGTAACGCCCTATATGGAGGATACGGGCCTGTTCTTCACCATCAACAGGCAGGAGGGCGAGGCCGCTCCCCAGACCGCCATCCTTATGGACCTCGGCTCTCTTGACACCGGCGTCAATTACAGCGTCAGGGTCAAAGCCGTCGTCGACTCCGCCGTTGATGACGGCGACGACGGCACCGTGGACGTGGAGATCTACACCACTCCCACCCCGTCCGCTCCTGTCCTGCTCTCCGGCGCCGAGGGCCGCCCCGTCGTCAATTTCTCCGAGAACGTGGGCCTTAACGAGGACGGGACCCGCTCCTATATCGCCGGCGCCCAGGGCGGCAGCTTCTCCTTCACCGTGACGGGCGGGGATAATCTCTCCGTAGCCGTGACCGACGAGGCCACCGGCCAGAACGCGGCAGTGTCCTCCTCCGGCGGCACCTACACCGTTTCCGTCCCGGCCCAGGGCGGCAACACCACCCTGGATATCCTGGTCACCGACCCCGTCACTCTCGACTACGCCCTTGAATACGTAGTCGTCAGCCACGACGATACGGCCCCCTCCCTCATGCTTAACGATCTTGGCGTTTACGCCCTGCGTCAGACGGAAAACGGCTTCCAGGCCAACATCACGGGTCTGGCCGAGGCCGGAGCGTCGGTGTTCATCTATCAGCAGAAATACGGCTCTTACGAGGAGAGCGTGACCGGCGCCGCCGCCCTTGAGGACGGCACCTTCACGATCCCGGTGGCCTTCGGCGCCGAACGGCCCGAGGACGACGAATACTGCGTCGTGGCCGTGGACAAGGCCGGAAACATGTCCGAAGGTCAGAGCATCCGTTTCCAGAACACGGACGTCGTTATAAACTTTAATCCCAACAGTGACGATGCGGTGTGCTTCACCGGCGCTGTGGAGATCGTGTCCGGCTCCCCCGTCGGCGCTCTGCCCGCCCCCTTCCTGACCTCCGGCGGACAGCTGTTCGACGGCTGGTACACCGATCCTGAAAACGGCACTCTCGTCACCGAGCAGACCACCTTCACCTCCTCGACCACCGTGTACGCCCACTGGGCCCCCAGCGTAATGCTCAAATTCAACGAGTCCGGCACAGTGGTCGCCGAGATCCCCGTGAAGGCGGACGTCCCCACAGGCGAGCTGCCCGAGCCGAGGATAACCCATGACGGCATGGTGTTCCTGGGCTGGTATACCTCCTCCACCGGCGGTACCCTCTGGACCGAAGACTCCGTACCCACCGCAGACAGAATTCTCTTCGCCCGCTGGGCCGACAGCGTCACCGTAACCTTCAACGCCGGACAGGGCAGCTGCTACGTCAGCGAGCTGACCATCCCGGCTGGCAGCGCCGTAGACGAGTATCCCGTGCCCACCGCCATCGGCTACACCTTCGACGGCTGGTATGACGGCGACACCAGGGTCGGCGCCTCCACTCTTTACAGTGACGACGTCGTCCTCACCGCCGGGTGGGTCAGAAACACCGCCGCTCTGACGGTATCCCAGTCCGACTGCGCCGACAACGAGACGCTGCCCGACCCCGTGTTCACCCTGCCCGAGCTTCCCGAGAACGAAAGCTGGATCGGCACTCCCGCCATCAGCTACTCCGGCACCGGCGCCACCAGTTACTCCGGCACCGCCAAGCCCACCCAGGCCGGTACCTACAAGGTCACCGTACAGTGCAGCACCTTCAACACCGCCTACGTGGGCAGCGCCGCGTTCACCATCACCGGCACCGGCATCACCCGCTACAACGTTATAGTCGACGATACCATCGAAAACGGCGCCGTCTCCGTCAGCAGAGACTCCTTCATTCCCGGCGAGACCGTCACCGTTACCGTGACGCCCGACGCGGACTACGAGATTGCCGAGGTCACCGCCAACGGCAACGTTCTTGAGGCCGAAAACGGCACATACTCCTTCTCGATGCCCGCCGTCGACGTGCTGGTATCCGCGTCGTTCGCTCCCATGCCTCCCGAGCCGCCTCAGGCCCAGGTGTTCTGCCACACGCTGACGCTGGAGGGACAGATCGGCGTCAACACCTACCTGCTGCCGGGCGACGACATCCTGGCCGATCCCTCCGACTATCAGGTGGAGTACTGGGACGGCGACGAGCTTGCCGCCTCCGCCCTCGTGTCCGATACCACGCCCGTGGAGAAGACCGTCAGCGGCTACACTGCAAGCGTATACGGCTTCACCGTGACCTCCGTGGCCAAGGAGATGGATACCGTATATACCATGAAGATCAAAAAGCTCTCCGCCGGCCGGTACGTGAACTTCGCCAACGACAACGGCACGCTCATCCCCGGCGGCGAGGGTCTTGACTACGCCATCAGCGACTATCTTGAGGCCGCGCAGGAGGTCGGCGGCGAGGAGCTGCAGGCTCTGGCGGAGGCCATGGCCAACTACGGCACCTTCGCGAAACACTACTTTGCCGTAAAGAACGGCACCGACCCCTACGACGATCTGCCCTATATCGACGGATTCGAGCCGGTGTCGAAGGAGACTCTCGCGCAGTACGACTACGACCGGCCCGACGCCATCGACCACTTCGTGTATCAGAGCGTCACGCTGCTGCTGGAGGAGGAGACCACCATCCGCGTATACTTCACCTCCGACGCCCCCGAGGCGCTGACCTTCACCCTCACCAGAGACGGAGCCGACACTCCGCTGGAGATACAGTCCGGCAAGGGAATGTACTTCGTGGAGATCACGGATATTGCCGCACAGTACCTTGACGAGGACTGCACGCTGACGGTAAGCAACGGCACTGAAACCGCATCCGGCGCCTTCTGCGCCCTGGGCTACGCCTATATGGCGGTGAAGAGCGGCAACAGCGACGACCTGACGTATCTGGTGTCCGCCCTGTACTACTACAATCAGGCCGCCAAGGTCTACTTCAACCAGTGAGGAGGCCGGCCATGAAGAAACTGACAGTTCTCATCCTGTCTCTGGCGCTGTGCGCCGCCATGGCGCTGCCGGCGCTGGCCGACGGCAACGAGACGGAGCCCATCGGCGACTTCAAGCCCATCGGTCTGGGCGGCGACCCCGCGCCGTCGCCCGGGCCCGACCCCGCTCCAGACCCGGAACCCGTCACCGATCCCGATCCGGCTGCAGACCCCGCCGACGACTTCACTGACGTCCCCGCGGGCGCCTACTACCATGGCGCGGTGTGCTGGGCGGTGGAAAAGGGCGTCACCAACGGCGTCAGCGCCACCGAGTTCGCCCCCGCCTCCACCGTGACGCGGGCTCAGGCCGTCACCTTCCTGTGGCGGGCGGCGGGCAAGCCCGCGCCCACGAGCAGCGTCAACCCCTTCGAGGACGTGAAAAAGGGCGAGAACACCGACTGGTATTACGACGCGGTGCTGTGGGCCGTCGAAAAGGGCATCACCAACGGCACCTCCGCTACCACCTTCTCCCCCGACGATCCCGTGACCCGGGGACAGATGGCCACCTTCCTGTGGCGCACTCTGGGAAAGCCCGGCGACACCGGCTCCCTTGTGTGGTACGCCGACGCGGTGGCCTGGGCTGACAGCCGCGGCGTCACCGACGGCACCGCCGAGGCCTTCACCGTGGACGGGGCCTGTCCCCGCTCCGACGTGGTGTTCTACCTCTACAACGCACTGGCGTAAAACACGCATACGGCGCGGTCCCTGCGGGGGCCGCGCCGTTTTGTATTGAGAATGAGCCGAGGGTGTGGTATAATTACAGCGCTTAAGCCGCAAAGCCTTTATAAAGGAGAAGATATATCTATGAAGCTCGGAATCGTGGGCCTGCCTAACGTGGGCAAATCCACCCTCTTCAACGCCATCACCAAGGCCGGTGCCCAGGCCGCCAACTACCCCTTCTGCACCATCGAGCCCAACGTGGGCATGGTGACGGTGCCGGACAAGCGTCTTGACTTCCTGGCGGAGCTGTACAGCCCCAAGAAGTACAGCCCCGCCACCATCGAGTTCGTGGACATAGCCGGTCTTGTGAAGGGCGCGTCCAAGGGTGACGGTCTCGGCAACAAGTTCCTGTCAAACATCCGCTCCACCGACGCCATCGTCCACGTGGTGCGCTGCTTCGACGACGACAACGTCATCCACGTGGAGGGCAGCACCGACCCGGAGCGGGACATCGACATAATCGACATGGAGCTCATCCTCGCCGACCTGGAGATGATAGAGCGCCGTATAGAAAAGGCGAAAAAAGCCGGCAAGAGCGGCGACAAGAAATCCCTCCACGAGGCGGAGGTGCTGGAATCGCTGGCGGCGTATATGGACGGCGGCCGTTCCGCCCGCTCCTACGAGTGCTCCGAGGCCGACGCCGCTCTCATTGCCGAGAGCGATCTGCTCACTCTCAAGCCCGTCATCTTCGCCGCCAACATGGACGAGGAGGGCGTGTCCGACTACGAGAACAACGGCTACTACAAGGCCGTGAAGTCCCGGGCCGACGCCGAGGGTGCCGCGGTCATACCCATCTGCGCCCAGACTGAGCAGGAGCTGACCGAGCTGGACGAGGCGGACCAGGCCATGTTCCTGGAGGAGCTGGGACTTAAGGAGTCCGGCCTCGACCGTCTGGTGAAGGCCTCCTACGCGCTGCTGGGCCTCATATCCTTCCTGACCTGCGGCTCCGACGAGGTGCGCGCCTGGACCATAACAAAGGGCACGAAGGCCCCCCAGGCAGCCGGAAAGATACACTCCGACTTCGAGCGGGGCTTCATCCGGGCGGAGATAGTGGCCTTCGATGACCTGCAGCGCTGCGGCACCATGGCCGCCGCCAGGGAGAAGGGTCTGGTGCGGTCCGAGGGCAAGGAATACGTCATGCGCGACGGGGACGTGACCCTGTTCCGCTTCAACGTGTGATATGGAAAAGGGCGACAACCGCGGCCGCGTAAAGATACTTGACGCCCTGCGGGGCCTGTGCGTGGTGCTGATGGTGATACACCACTTCAACTACGACCTCGTCTGGCTCTGCGGCGCGCCGGAATGGATCTTCACCAACCCCGTCCTCGACTTTTTCCACTACGTTTTCGCCGGACTCTTCATCCTCATATCCGGCATAAGCTCCCACTTCTCCCGGTCGAACCTGCGGCGGGGCGTGAAGTGCTTCGCCGTGGCCATGGCCATGACGGTAGTGACCAGTCTGCCGTTTATCGACGAGCCCATACTGTTCGGCGTGCTGCACCTGCTGGGCGTGTGCATGATACTTTACGGCCTGATCGGTCCCGTTCTCGACAGGATACCGAAGGCCCTCGCCCCGGTGCTGTGGATATCGCTCATCGTGTTGTCGTCGCTGCTTGTGAACAACACCGACATCGGCAGGGCGGCCAGGGTCCTTTTCCCCCTGGGATGGACGTACCCCGGGTTTTACAGCGCCGACTACTTCCCCATCCTGCCCTGGGTCTTCGTGTTCCTGCTGGGCACCTGGGCCGGGTTCTACGTGAAGGCCGGGCGGCTGCCCCGCTGGTTTTACCGCTTCACCTGCCCCCCCTTCGAGTACGTGGGGCGGCGGGCGCTGATAGTGTACATACTTCACCAGCCGGTGATGTACGGCGCCATTCTGCTGGTGAAGTTTTTGCTGAACAAATAGAAAGGGAGGCGACTGTATGAACGAAAAAAAGCTGCTGCGCTCCGCCACGGACCGGAAAATCGCCGGCGTGTGCGGCGGACTCGGAAAGTATCTGGGCGTCGATCCCACTGTTATACGTGTGCTGTGGGTGCTGTCCCTGTTTCTGTTCGGGGGAGGCCTGCTGGCGTATATCGTGTGCGCGTTGATAATCCCTGACGGGCAGTAAAAAAGAAAAAAGAACCCCGCCCCACGCAAATGCGTGGGGCGGGATTTTTTCATTCATCACC
>JAEETR010000059.1 GCA_016286595.1 Oscillospiraceae bacterium
CACCTGCCTGAGCCAGCTCTATCACGACCGGAAACGGGGCATCCCCGCCGGTTACGCTAAATTCGAGACCTTCCCCACCTGGAATCTCCCCCTCAAGCACCCCGCGAACGTGGCCTACGAGGCCGCCACCGCCGACCTGAACGACGTGAACATGATAGACCCCTTCCATCTGGAGGCCTACGGCGAGCTGGCGGTAAACTATAACAGAGACGTGGAGATATATCCCGTTCTCAAGGCGCTCCTTGAACGGCTGGGCGGCGAGTACGACTACAAGTCCCCCACCGACATGGGAGTGAATATGGCCGGCTACTGCATCATCGACGACGACGTCGTGAGCCAGGCGTCCAAGGAAGAGATACTGCGCCGATACTTTAACGCCATGTGCTCCCGGGTGAAGGGTCTTTCCGACGGCGCCGAGGCGGAGAAGATACAGCTTCTGATGAACACCATGGGCATCACCCTGGACGACCGTCCCGGCCGCAGGCAGGCGCTTGAGAAGGCCGCCGAGACCAACGAGCCCGCCGCCGCCATCGAGCTGCCCG
This sequence comes from Oscillospiraceae bacterium, assembly GCA_016286595.1. GTDB lineage: Bacteria > Bacillota > Clostridia > Oscillospirales > Oscillospiraceae > RUG626. Next base: position 543 of record JAEETR010000059.1, read on the forward strand.
ACGGCAGGATAATCACCGGCAAGACCTCCTCCCTGCTGGGCGCCAGCTCCGCAATGCTCCTGAACGCCCTGAAGGCGCTGGGCAATATCCCCGACGATGTGCTGCTGCTGCCCCAGGAGATAATCGAGCCCGTGCGTGACCTGAAAGTGCAGCATCTGGGCAACCACAATCCCCGGCTCCACACCGACGAGGTGCTGCTGGCGCTGTCCATCTGCGCCGCCACGGACCCGGTGGCGGAGACCGCCATGCAGCAGCTTGAGAAGCTGAACGGCTGCGAGGCCTATTCCACGGTCATCCTCTCCCAGGTGGACGAGAACCTGATGAAGAAGCTGGGCGTGAACATGACCTGCGAGCCCGCCTACGAGACGAAAAAGCTCTACCACAAAAGCTGAACTTAAAAAACAAAAACGGGACAGACTTGCGTCTGTCCCGTTTTTTTATTTCTTTCTCAGGCGCCTGCGGTCTGAATGACCTGGGTTATACGCACCGCCTCGTCGGCGCAGCGCTCCAGGTCGGAGAGCATGTCGGTGAAGATGACGCCGCTTCTGGGGGCGCATGCCGTCCTCTGCAGCCTTGTCACGTGGTTGTCCATGAACTCGGCCTGCATATTGTTGACCATGTCCTCGCTGCGCATGACTCTGTTCACGTCGGACGCGTCGCCTGTACGAAGGTAGTTAAGCGAGGCGTCCAGAGTCTTCAGGCTCTGCAGCGCGATGGCTCTCATCTCGCCGGTGCCCGCCTCGGAGAAGGTAAGCCCCTCCTCGTCCACTGTCTGCCGGAACTGGACGATGTTCTCGGCATGGTCGCTGATTCGCTCGATGTCGGTGATTATCTGCAGCATTATGCTCACCTGGGTGGATTCCCGGGAGGTGAGCTGCTTGGTGCTCAGGGGGATAAGGAACTTGGAAAGCTCGTTGCAGACTATGTCGATGGTGTTCTCGTCGGCCAGCACCTGCTTTATCTCATCCTCACTGGGATGGAAGAAGGCGTGGATGGCCATCTCCATGTTGGCGTATGCCTGCTCGTACATGTGTACGGTCTCCTCATGGGCCCGGGCCACAGCCACGCTGGAGGGGCCGATAAGCAGGTCGGAGCTGATGAATATGGGACCGGGGGCCTTTTCCTCGCCCTTTTCCGGGATGATGCGCATGAGGACCCGGGATATCATCGGCGTGACGGGACACAGCACCAGGGAGGCGATCAGGTTGAACAGCAGGTGGAAGTTTGCTATCTGACGGGCTATGTCGCTGGGGGAAAGGCGCTTCACAAGGTCGGTAACGCCGGGGAATATGAGGAACACGGCGATGAATATCCCGGCGCCCAGCGCCTTGAGGATAAGGCTGCCCACGGCGGCCCTGCGGCTGTCGCGGCTTCCGGAGAAGGAGGCCAGCACGGTGGGGGCGCAGGCACCGATGTTCATGCCGATTATCATATAGACGAAGCTGTCAAGGCTCACTGTGCCCACCGCAGCCCGCATTGCCAGGACCTGCAGCATACCGACGGAGGCCGAGGAGGACTGGATGAGCGCCGTGAACACCACGCCGAACAGCAGGTGCAGCGCGGGGTTGGAGTAAGTTCCCAGGAAGCCGGATATCACCGACAGCAGGTCAAGCTCGCTGATGGCGTCGCCCATTATATAGATGCCGGTGAACAGCAGGCCGAAGCCCAGGACTATCACGCCCACCCGCTTGACCGCGTCGTTCTTTATGAAGTTGGTAAGGATAACGCCGATGAAGAAGATGAGCGGAGCGATGACCTCGATATCGAAGGCGATTATCTGAGCGGTCACGGTGGTACCGATGTTGGCGCCCAGCATGATGTAAAGGGACTGGAGAAGACTGAGAAGGCCGCTTCCGACGAAGGATATGGCCATGATGCTGGAGGCGCCGGAGGACTGGATGAGCACTGTCAGCACCACGCCGGTTAGCACCGCCATAAACCCGTTTCCGGTGGCTTTTTCAAGGATGGAACGGAATTTGCCGGAGGCCAGCCGCTGCAGGCCCTTCGACATAACGTCGATACCGTACAGGAACATGCCTATTCCGCCCAGAAGAAGGAAAATCGAAAACATAAACCTTTCCTTTCCGCGCCGCTCTCTCGGTAACAAATATTACTGCAGACGCGATAATCCATTATCATATTTCATTATGAGTATATAATATTTCAGACCGCGCTGCTTGTCAACCGTCATCTCCTATCTATGTTCTGCTGTACGGCCCTCTTTTCTTGTAAAAAAGCACAAGAAAACTGCGCTCACCATCGGGCAGAACGACGTCGCATTATCGGTGATAATTATTCTATATCCTGTTATTAATTTCTTTTATGGTATCGCTGATCTCCTTCGTCGTGGCCGTTATCTCCTCGTAGAAGGCGGAGGCGGGCACACGCAGAGCGCCCTTGCCCAGGATTATGAGCTGTTCAAGGCCGTCGGAGGTAGCCACGCGGACGTTGTCATTCTTCGGCTTTATGGCGGATGTGACCCGCTCGATATACACGTCTGCTATCTCCGCCTCACGGGTATAGACCACGTAGACTCCGCCGTGCTTTTCTATCTTCTCCTCGCCGCCGGTGACCTTGTAGGCATCGAACACCAGGATGAGGTTGCATTTTCTGTAACCCTGATAGTTTATAAGCATCCGCATGAGGGTATCGCGGGCAAGGCTCAGGTCGTCCCGGGCGAGGGCTTTGAGCTCGTCCCAGGCAA
>JAEETR010000060.1 GCA_016286595.1 Oscillospiraceae bacterium
GCCCCTCCAGCGTGCCGGACACGAATTCGATGCCGCTGACGGTGCTGGTCCGGGCGCCCTCTATGCGCGATTTGAGCAGCTTCAGCTCGACGTCCATGGCGGCGATTATTCCAAGCTTCATTTATGAACCCCCCTCGGGCAGACGAATATATTATGTAAACTTATTTGAAGGCCTCCAGCTTTTTCAGCCGTCCGGCCACGAGATGGGCCAGCAGCAGCTTAACGGCGTCGGGGATGATATAGGGCAGCACGCACAGCGTCAGCGCCCGTTTCAGGGCGCCGGGCGTACCCCAGCTGCCGCCGGATATCGTGAACCAGGCGGTGCCGAAGCCGTAGCAGAGCAGCAGCCCCGCTATGAGGACGAGATTTTCGTCCCGTGGCCTTCTCATGACCGGCTCCGCCAGCCAGAAAACCAGGCCCGACAGAATAAAGCCCAGGATGTAGCCGCCGGTGGGGCCAAGCAGGACGCCCACCCCCGCGCCGAAGGAGGAGAATACCGGCAGGCCCGCCGCCCCCAGCAGCACGTACAGCAGGATCGCCGCAGAACCTGCCCTGCCCCGCAGCAGCTTCAGCGTGAGAAAAACGCCGAAGGTCTGCAGGGTGAACGGTATCACGGAGGGCACCGTTATCCACGCGCACACGGCCAGCAGGGCCGCCATCATCGCTATGCGGGTCAGAGTTCGGACGCTTTTGTTTTTCATACGGGATATCTCCCTGTTCTTATATTTTCCGCGGACTAACTTTCCACTACGGCGTGGCCGTTTTTCATCTTGATGGTAGCGGCGTAGGCGCTGTTGCACAGGCCCAGCACCGCCGAGGCGATGAACAGCGTCTCAATGCCCAGTGTCTGCCATATCCAGCCGCCGAAGAGCGCAATGAGTATGGTGATGAGGTGGTTTACGGAAATGCCGGTGGAGATGGTGGCCCGGGTCTCCTCCCCGGAGTCGGAGATGTCCTGCACGTAGACGTTGGAGGCCATGGACGCCAGGGATATGACGGAGTCCAGCACGTAGTTGACGCAGCAGACTATGAAGGCCGTATCCCGGGGGAATATATGGTGGGCAAAGCCGTAGAAGAAGCAGACGATGACCAGGATGAGCGTGTCGGAGATCATGACGATCTTGTAACCCAGCTTGTCTATTATCCGGCCCACCACCGGGGCCATCAGGAAGCCCGCCACGGCGGACACGGCGAAAAGAAGGCTTATCACCTTGGCGCCGGCGCCGTAGAAGAGGATCAGAACGTAGGGGCCGAAGGTCATGAATACCTGCTTCCTCGCCCCGTAGAACACCTCAAGCATGTAGTACTTGGTGAACTTTTTGCGGAAGTAGAAGCGGCTGGCGGTGGAGTCGGCGGAGCTGCGTCCGGTAATGCGCATGGCCAGCACGGAGGACACGGCGAAAAGGACTGCGGCCACCGTGAAGAAGGTCTTGAAGGTGCCCATGCCCGCCGCCGCGGAGAAGGTGAGGATGACGACCACGTAGCCGGCCAGCATGCCCACCTGGTTCATGGAGCTCTGCAGGCCCAGGGCGGTGCCGCCCCTGTCGGGCTTTGCGTACTCCAGGGTCAGGGTGTTCTTCATGCCCAGCTGGATATGCTCGCCGAGGGACATGACGCAGATGGCCAGCGTCACCAGCACCTTGCCCGGGGGCACGATGGCCAGCATGCCCATGCCTCCCAGCATGATGAGGGCGCCTATCTTGTACATGGTCTCCGCGGACAGAGTGTAGAGGGCCGCGAGGATGAATATGAGCATCAGCCCCGGCAGCTCCCGGAAGAACTCCAGCACTCCCCGCTCGAACTCGCCCATGACCACTATCTCGGCCAGGTAGTTGTCGATAACGCCTTTATATAGGCCGTAACCCAGGCCCATGACGATGATGGACAGACTGAGAAGTCTGTACTTGGAGTCCGGTCTGAAAACGTCTGTAAATCTCTTCATAAAAAAACCTCTTCCCCCGGAAGTCAATCTGCGGTAAAGGATACCACAAATTCACTCCGTTGGGAAGAGGAAAAGGTCTTATTTGATTTGAGAGCGGGGAAAATTATCCCTCGAACAGCGTCTGAGCGTCGCAGGTTTCAAGCTGAGCCATGTATATCTTCACGTCGGTGCGCCGGTAGGAGTAACGCCAGCCGATGTCGTCGGCGGTAACGTGCTCGCCCTGCTCCACGGCAAAGACGACTACGTCGCCCGCAAGCGTGACCGCCTCCACGTTCGTAATGGTATCCTCCGACGTGCCGTCGTCCTGGAATACGCAGCCGGGCACCTCGTGCCTCGTACCGGTCTCGTCATACCAGACCACCTGGTTCGTATAATAATAGGCTTCGGCGGTCATGGGGTCGCCGTCGGTATAGACGACCTCACCCTTTTCAACCCGGAAGGCGGGAGAGCTCACGTCGTCCTCATGGGGATCGACGTCCTCACAGGTGAGGGAGTTTTCCTTCGTTACGTCAGCTCTTATGAGGCAGGCGCCGGCGTAGAAGTGGCCGGTGCCCTCGTACTGCGCCGCCATGAAGTAAAGCTTGTCGCCCTCCATACAGGCGTGCTCCACGACGCCGGGATAGCCGGTCCACTCGTTGATGGGCAGGTCGCCCAGGGTGATCTCCCCGCCGTCTGCCATGTCGTAGCTGCGGACCTGGAAGACCAGCTCCTCATAGTCCTCATGGATATAGACAAGTCTGTCGGGGGTGACGGCTATAATGCTCCCCATGTCCTCCAGCGACACGGTCTTGTAAACGCTGCCGTCACGCAATACGGTGACTATGGTCTTGCTCGCGCCGTCGTTATAGTCCCAGTCCCGGGTCACGAGAAGCTCGCCGGTCTCGTCCAGGCCCCAAAGGTCTGTGCCGGGATAATACTCCTTGCCGGAGCCGTCCAGCGCCACCGCCACGATCTCGCTGGTATAATTTCCGTCGCTGTCCACACTCCACAGGACGATGCTGTCGCCGTGGAGATACATCTTGCCGATATAATTTCCGCTGCTCATGGCAGTCTCTTCACCGGTGACGATATTGCGGGCTCTGAGCTCATATCTTCCGCTCTCGGTGTCATAGAACTGGCCGAAAATGGCCGTTTTTTCCATGGCGTCAGCGGTGGGCACCCGGTAATAGAGCATGTCGCCGATACGGATGGCGTAGCCGCTGGTGTTGTAGACGACGGCCGGTTCGGGCTCGGGTTCGGGTTCAGGCTCCGGCTCGGGGTCCTTGACGGGCTCGGGGTCGGTCTTCGTATCCGCCGCGGGCTCGGGCTTGTCGGTCTGTGCCGGCTCGGCGGTCTGGGTCTGGGAGCCGGTCTGGGGTTCGGGCGTATCCGCCGCGGGCGTCTTTTTGGCGCAGGCGGAGAGCGAGAGCAGTAATATAAGGGCTATGGCTATCGTTCTTTTCATTTTTCTCTCTCCACAAAAATACAGTAGTCGAGAATGACCTTGCCATTCTCATCCTTGTCGGTGTAGCGGGGCCACATCAGGTTCTCAAAGGACCACTCGGCTCCCTCCTCATCCTTCCATACGGTCATCCCGGCGCTCTCCACCGCCTGACGGCAGGCAGAGGTATCGTGGACGTCGGGGCGCTCACCGTACAGCCAGCAGGTGCCCAGGTCCACGCCGTCGAAGTCTATATAGATGAAGTTCTCCTCCTCGATGGGGGGCGTGTCGATGGGGGTGAACATGCCAAGATAAAACCCGGCCCGCTCCCCGTCCACGGTCTTTGTTAGGGCCACGTGGCCGCCGCCGTTTTCCCACCGGCGGCAGATTTCGTCGGTGCCGTTCATGGCCTCTTCGACGACAACGACCCAGTCGTTCATCCACCACTCCCGCCACATCTCGGCGGTGTCGTACTCCCGGCCCATGAATCGCAGGGCGGGTATGTTTTCGCGAAAAACCTTTTTTATCTCCGGCATAACTGCCTCCTTCAGGTCGTACTGCCTGTCTTTTTCGCCGCCGTCAGGGCGGCGGCAAATCTGTATAAAAGCCACGACGATATCACCGCCGCAGTAAATATGACGATATTTGTCAGCGCAGGTTCCGTTTCTGCGCCCATAATTTCCCGGATCTTTCGCCCCATGGCCTCCTGCACGCAGTAAAATTCCAGTGACATGGCGCCGAAAAAACGGAGGATCTTCACGGCGAACCGGCCCGGCGCAATCCTCTCGATCCATGACAACGCCTGCGGCAGAAGAAAACAGACGGCCACCGCTATCAAAAAGTTTGGGATACAGCAGTTGGACAGCGTCACCATCAGCTTTACTCCCCGGTAATTGGCAAGCAGTGCCAGATAAAGGCCCAGACCCAGCAACGCCGTGAAGAGCACCGCGTGTTCCCCGTCCATCCTCTTATCCCTGCCGCTTCTGAGAGCGCACACGGATCCGGCGATGAACACGGGCAGCCGGTTGGTGAAGGCGAAGAAATCGTACCGGGGCGTATCCCGCCGCAGCATGGAGACGAAAAGCCACACGGCCAGCACGGTGAGGGCAAATATCTCCGGGCTTTTCCGGCGGCGCAGGATGGCGTACCATGCCGGGAAAAGGAGGTACAGCGTCAATATGGCAGGGATGAACCACAGGAATGTGGCGGTGTTTTTGAACCAGAAGCTCCAGCCCGTCACGTTCTTCACGAAGGTCAGAGGACTCCAGCCCTCCAGCAGGGCGCAGAGCACCGCCGCCATGAAAAAGGTCGGCAGCACCCTCAGGGCCCGGCGTTTATAGAAGTA
>JAEETR010000061.1 GCA_016286595.1 Oscillospiraceae bacterium
CATCACCGAGGCCGAGGCCTATCACGGCCCGTCTCTGATCGTCGGCTACTCCCCCTGCGAGATGCACTCCATCAAGGGCGGCATGATGAACTGCCAGAAGGAGATGAAGCGCGCGGTGGATTGCGGCTACTGGAACCTGTTCCGCTACAATCCCGAGGCCGAGCAGAAGTTCACGCTGGACTCCAAGGCCCCTGCCGGCGGCTATCAGGAGTTCCTGATGAACGAGGCCCGCTACTCCCGCCTGACCCGCGAGTTCCCCGAGCGCGCCGACGTCCTGTTCGAGCGCAACGAGGAGGAGGCCAAGGCCCGTTACGAGCACCTGCTGAAGCTGGTGGATATGTACAAGGGCTAATCGCCACAATTCAACATAAAAAAAGCGGCCCATCGGGCCGCTTTTTTTATGTTGGCAGGTGAGATGGAATTTCTTGCCATGCCGGCACCAACCGTGCTATAATACCCCGAAAGCAAAAGATACCCTTCCGAAAAGGAGACGATCCGGCCCATGCGATTTCTTCTGACCCTCTGGCTGTGCAAGCTGGCCGCCGTGGTGGTCAATCGGGTGAACAGACACCACGGCACCATCTATTCCGGCCGTCTTGCCACCCGGCTGATGCCGGACTTTGTTGCCCGGTTCCGCGGCATCGACCCGGATAAGGTGGTGTTCATTACCGGCACCAACGGCAAATCCACCACCACCAACATGGTCTGCCGGACGCTGCTCTCCGCAGGGAAGACGGTTGCCTGCAACGTGGAGGGTGCCAACATGATGTCTGGCGTCGCCACGGTGCTTGTAAAGAATTCCACCTGGGGCGGACGGTTCAACAGGGAGTTTTTGGTGCTGGAGGTCGACGAGCGCAGCCTGCCCGGTATCCGCAAGGTGCTGCCGGGACGCCGTATGGCCGTCACCAATCTGGAAAAGGATCAGGATCAGCGCAACGGCGATCCGGATCTGATCTTCCGAAAGCTGGCGTCCGCCGTGGGCGAGGACATGACGCTGTATCTCAACAACGAGGAGCCTCGCAGCAGCGCTCTGGCCGACTATGCCGGACAGGCGGTGTTTTTCAGTGTGGCGGAAAACCGGCGCCGGTTTGTCTGGCACGACCCCTACGCCGTGACCCTGCCCTGTCCCCGGTGCAGCCACCCCATCCGGTTTGAACGTTGCAACCTGACGGGCATCGGCCCCTTTTCCTGCACCCACTGCGATCACGCTTCCCGTCAAGAGCCGGCGGTGCGGCTTACGGATATGGATTACGAAGCCGGCACTTTCCGCTGCGGCGGACGGCAGTTCACCGTGGATTACACCGACCCCTTTTACCTTTACAACTTTGCCCTCGTCATTGCCGTGGGGCGCGATCTGGGTCTGACGGAGGATCAGCTGGACACGGCGCTGCGGTCCTTCCGGAACCCGGTGTCCCACGACCAGGTGTTTCACCTCCCGGGCAAGGAGATCCGCTATCTCCAGGGCAAGCAGGAGAACCCCGAGGCGCTCCAGTCCCAGCTGGACATCATCGCCCGGGATCCCCGGCGCAAGGCAGTGGCGGTGGGCATGTACAAGGTCACGGACTTTCAGCCCCACTATGCCGGCAGCTTCTATTTCTTCGACTGCGACTTCGCCGCCGTTGCCCGGGGCGACGTGGCCGCCTGTGTGGCTTTTTCCGAGACGATCTGCTACGATCTGGCCGCCCGGATGATCTACGCCGGGGTGCCGGAGGATAAGGTGACGGTACTGGACACCGACGAGCCCGGCCCGGTGCTGGAGCAGTTGCTGCAGACGGACGCCCCGGTGATCTACATTCTCACCAACACCAAGCACTGCCGCCAGATCAGTGACGAAATTCTCGGCCGCGGAGGAACACGCGATGCATAAACTGACGATCGGATGGATGTACCCGGATCTGCTGAACCTCCACGGCGAACGGGGCAGCGTCCAGGCCCTGGTCCGCACGGCGGAAAATCTGGGCCTGGAGGCCCGGGTGCGCCGTGTGGAGGATCTTGATGACGAAATCCCCTTCAATGAACTGGACCTGCTGGTGTTTCTCCCCGGCGAGATCAAAACGCTCTCGGCGATCCGTGAGACCTTGCGTCCCCGGGAGGAGAAGCTGCGGCAGTATGTGGAGCGGGGCGAAACGGTGGTGGCGATCGGCCCCTCCGGCTTGCTGTTCGGCCGGGAGATCCTGCGCCGGGACGGCAGCCGGATGGAGGGGCTGGGCCTGCTGGATCTCATCGCCCGGGAGCGGGAGCTGGTGTGGGGCGACGACCTCCACGTGCTCCTGAACGACACCAAACAGGAGCTGGCGGGCTGCCAGATCTCCATGGCCGACGTGGAGACGGGCATGCCGCTGGGCCGAACCCTCTATGGCCGGGGCAACAACGGCACCGGCGCCGAGGGCGCACGGCACAGGAATCTCATCTATACCAACTGCCTTGGCCCTCTGTTTGTCAAAAACCCCTGGTTTGCCGAGGAACTCATCAAGGATATCGTCCTTCGCCGTCTGGGCGTGGAGCGGAAACGGCCCAACACGCTGGCGGACAAGTCCTTTGACACCACAGTGAGGTTTATTGAGACGAAAAGAGCATAAAACATCGGAGACGCCGACCGGCGTCTCCGATGTTTTATATGCGCATCAATGATACACCGGATCAAAGGCGGGACTGTGGAACTCCGCCACACGGCGGCGATAGGCCTCCATGGCTACGTCCTCGAAGGCCAGCGTATCGTCGGCGCCCATCC
>JAEETR010000062.1 GCA_016286595.1 Oscillospiraceae bacterium
TCGTCTCCCCGGAGTCGAGCCGAACGCCCTCGGCCTTGTCGCCGCCGGTGATCTCCTCCACACCCACGCCGGTGAGCACCCGGATGCCCAGGCTCTCCATCTCGCGGATGAGCACGTCGGAGAATTCGGGGTCCATGTTGCTCATGACCTGGGGCAGCTTTTCCACCAGAGTGACCTCCACTCCCTTGGCGCGCAGGTTCTCGGCGCTCTCCAGGCCGATGAAGCCGCCGCCCACCACGACAACGGAGCGGGTGTCCGCCTCCAGCCGGGCGGTGACCCGGTCGGCGTCGGGCACGGTGAACACGTTGTAGATGCCGGCCTTGTCCGACCCGGCTATGGGCAGCACCAGGGGCTTGCCGCCGGTGGCCAGCACCAGCTTGTCATAGCTCTCGGCGTACTGTTTCCCGTCGGGGCCGGCGGCGGGGACGGTTTTTGCCTTCGGGTCGATATCCACGACCTCGGTGTTCAGACGCACGTCCACATCGAACCTGCTCTTGAACATCTCCGGAGTTACCAGCAGAAGCTCGTCTCTGTCCTCAATGACGCCGCCGATATAGTAGGGGAGGCCGCAGTTGGCGAACGAGACGTAATTGCCCCGCTCAAACATGACGATCTCCGCCGTTTCATCGGTGCGCCGGGCTTTGGCGGCAGCGCCCGCGCCTGCGGCCACGCCGCCCACGATCACGATCTTCAAAGCGCACTCTCCTCCACGTCCTCAAGCAGGAACTCTGCCACAAGACGGGTGGCCTTTTCCACCACGGCGGCGCACTGGACGTTGTGATCCGTGATCTTGAAATACTCCTCGCAGTCGGCGGGGTTCGTGAATATATAGCTGCGGCCGTAGACCTGCTTGTGGATCTCCGGGCACAGGGTGGTGCCGAACGCCTCCAGATACCTGTCGCGGAAGGCCATGAACTTCGACTGGCCAATGCCGAACTTGTCGGGGTCCTCCAGCTCCTCGGCCAGAGGCACGTTGTACTTCCAGCCCACGGCCAGCAGACCGCAGGTGAAGGTACCGCAGGTGCCGCTGGACGCGCCCGCGCCGCCGCACAGGCTGGCCGAAGCGCGGATCATATCCTCGGGGATGTCAAAATACTCGGAAAGGCCGATCAGAACGCTGCGTGAACACACATCGTCGCGGATCTGAGCCTCTCTTGCCGCCGCCGCGCAGCGGTCAATGATCTCTTGCCTGGTCAATGGTATCACTCCTTCGTATTAAAAATAAAATATGCATGCCCCGTCCGGGGCGCTGTTGCCGATCAGATCTTTGCGTAACCGCTGACGAGCACGTTCCCGCCGCCCATCGCGCAGCCCACGGCCAGCATGTGGTCGTAATCCTCCAGCAGGAGGAGCCTGTCCGTCCCCCGGGGGGCGCAGGAACCCTCCGGCGCTTTTCCGCGGACGTCCGCAAGGTAGATCCCGTCCCGGATGTGGACGCAGCGCATGGCCTGCTCTGTCTCCCCAAAGCCGGGGGCCCAGTCCGCGAGAGCCTTACCGCCGGAGAGATACGCGTGGTCCGTGTACCGGCCGACGCCGAAGACCCAGCGAACGCGCGTCCCGTCCATGGCGTCGTCCGTGAAGCACAGCGTTTTCCCGCCCTTTTCCAGCGAGCCGAAAACGTACCCGCCCGGCTCGGAAAGGACGGCGGTCTTCTCCTTCAGGTCCAGCACGGCGGCTGTGTCGCCCAGAAGGATAAAATAGATGTCCTGCTCGATCTTCAGGCATTCATACGCCCGCTCCGCCCCGTCCAGCGCGGCGGCGGTCTTTCCGCGGAATTCCAGCGTCCTCGCGTCCGCGCCGCAGTACAGGGTGAAGGCGCTTGCCTTCAGGTCGTAGCAGTGGGGGAAGCGGTACTGGCTGACGCCGTATTTTTCACCGATGTTCGTTTGATTCATTCTGCCGCCTCCTTACACGGTAAACGGGTTTTTTCTGTTGAGGAACTCCTCTGAAAGCGTCACGGGGGAGCCGAAGGCGCCGAAGAGGATGAAGATATCGGAGTCCGCCCCGTCCCGGCGCAGGGTGCCGAAGGTGCGGCCCACGTGGACCATCCGGTCGTAATTCTGGATAAAAGCCATGTTGTTGGAGCGGAAGGGGGACTTTCCGGTCGCGTGCCGCTCCATATGCTCCTCCGTGAGGACGAAGAGAAACATGTGATCCTTGATCTTCACGTATCTCGCCGGCTCGTCGGTGGAGGGCAGAAGATCCTCGAACGTCTCAAAGCTCACGGCGGCGCTGTCCGGCGGCCAGGTGATGCGGTAGTAGCCCGGCTCCAGATAGGCGTGCTGGGTGACGAGGGAGGTGCTCCACTGCCACTGGACGGTGGTGCCCAGGCTCTCCCCCGTGAAGCAGTGCCGCACGAAGGGCAGCTCCTTCCCCTCCTCCTCGATGGCTCCGAAATCGTACTCGCTTTTCACCATGTAGGGGAAGCGGGGGTTGAGCCCGCGGGTGCACGTCAGCAGCGTCACCAGCCGCTGCGCCCGGTCGATGACCCAGGTGTGGCTGGCGCGATGCGGCGAATCCCTGAGCTCGTAGGTGAAGAGGTAAGTGTCGTCGTCCGCCTTCAGGCAGAGGTATGCCGTCTCCGTGGGCTCCGCGCCCAGGACGCTGTAGGCGCAGGTATCCCGCCCGGTCACGTCCAGGACCACGTCAGAGCCGCTGTCCATGATGAAGGAAAAACGCTCTCCCGCCAGCTCGAAGCAGCGGGCCTGGGTGAACTGTTCGATGGCGTATTCCCGCCTTGGATAGTTTCGCAGATCCAAATAATCGCCCCCTTCACAGTAGGTCAAGTAGGTTTATTATAATTATATTATCAATCTGGGATAAATCAACCTTTCACTGGCGATATGATATGATGTTTAGCGAAAATGTTTATTTTTGGACGTGAAAATATGTGACTCCGCCAAATCGGGAAAAAACGAATTTTACCCATAACAGTGTGCGGATAAGCCCGAAAAACCGGTATTTTTACAGAAATAAACAAGTTGACGGGTACCGGCCGTGATGATATAATACATTGAATCCATGCTGAAAGGGCTTTTTCCGCCCGTTTCCGCGAAGAATACAAAAACAGGAGGAATATAGAATGAAAAAGATCCTGGCAATCGTCCTTGCGCTTGTCA
>JAEETR010000063.1 GCA_016286595.1 Oscillospiraceae bacterium
CTGGCAGCAGGACAAAGCCCTTCGTCCCTACGCCGCCTATCAGAATGCCAAGAAGCTTGAGTTCCGCGTCATCCCCGAGGTCTCCATGCGCATCATCGCCCTGGAGAACCATGAGATCGACTGCTGCGCCATCAACTCCGCCAACATCCACAAGTTCCTGAACGAGGACGGCACTCCCATTGAGGGCTTCAACGTGCTCAGCTATCTGGGCGGCACCACCAACGTCCTTATGTTCAACTGCGATGACGGCTCCACCTCCGGCATCACCGGCATGTTCGACAACAATCAGAAGCTGCGTCAGGCCATCTGCACCTCCTTTGACAACGCCGAGATAGCTTCCGCCTTCTCCTACGTGGAAGGTGCCTTCCAGGTCAACGCCGACCCCTCCAGCCCCAGCAACAGCGACTATCTGGACAAGTGGAGAGATGAGACCTGGTACGATTACGACCTCGATCTGGCCAAACAGCTGTTCGCCGAGTCCGGCGCTCCCGGCGGCCTGCACGTCAGACTGATGGGCGGCGCCACCACCGAGAACGTTTCCGGTATGGCCGGTCTGCAGGCCATGTGGTCCGAGCTGGGCATCGAGACGGAGATCCTGTCCTACGACAACGCCCTGCTGGGCACATACAGATTCAACAGCGCCGAGTGGGACATCCTCTGCGACAGCAAGAACAACGGCGGCGGCTTCTGCACCGCCGCGTGGAACGACGTGTTCAACCCCGCCTCCAACGCCAACGGCAGCGCCTGCTTCGCCCATGACGCCAAGATCGCCGAGCTGCTGGAGGACGCTCTGACCATCCACGACGAGGCCGCTCTCGACGCCTTCCATCAGTATCAGATGGAGATGTGCTACGAGTACCCCCTGTTCATCCAGAACTCCTTCTTCGTGACTCAGGACGGCATCACCATGGCCAAGATCAACACCTGCGAGGCCACCCCCGCCATCAACGAGTTCACCTACGCCGAGGACTACGTCTCCGTCGAGAATCAGAAATGATCAGCTGACGCGAAAAAAAATAAAAAAGCGCTGCGGAAAATTCCGCAGCGCTTTTTTCATACCGCAAAATTCATCTCACAGCTTTTTGCAGGCGATCCCGTCTATACTCAAACTGTTTTCGCCGAAGGTGATCCTGACAAAGCCGCCCTTTCGCCCGAAGGCCCTGTCTCCGATGGGATAGAGCTGATATGTCTCCTCCCCGTCGTCCGCAGCGACCCTCGCGCAGAGCTTCCCCTCCTTCATAAAGACCTCTTCCAGAGGGAAATCCTCCTCGTTCTTTTCATACTTTCCGCAGTAATTCTCCCATTCCGATTTGTCGGTGCCGTCGGCAAGCCGTTCCTCCACAGTCTGGAACAGATCGATCGCTACGTAGCTTTGTTTCCAGTCAAGCTCATCAGCGGACCGGTTGACCATCACGGCCACGCATAGGTCCTCCCGCAGGGAGAACATCCACGTCGTCAGGAAGCCCTCGTTCCATCCGTCATGATAGCCGATATCGCCCCGGAAGCTGTGAATGCCCAGGCCGTAATTGTCCATGACCGGCGTAAGCATGCGCCTTGCTGTCTCCTTTTTGAGCAGACCGCCCTCGCGCCAGCTCTTTGACAGGGCCCGGCCGATGGTGACCAGTTCAGTGGGCGTGGTCCACAATCCCGCCGCCGCATGCTCCGGATAGTAGTGATAGCCGTGGGCAGGATCCTCCTTCTCGGCAAGTCTGCCGCCGAAGGCCGCGTTGGGAACGAGTTCTTCGTCCAGCGGTTGGAAATAGCCGGTGCGCTTCAGCCCCAGAGGCTCGGCCACCTCTTTTTGGAAGGCCTCACGCAGTGTCACGCCTGTTATGCGGGTGAAGGCCAGCTCCGCCAGCGTGAAGCCGCCGCCGGAGTATATAAACTGTCTGCCGTAGGGCCGGATCCTTCTGAGTTTCGGCGTGACGCCCCTGCCGCTGAGCACGTCCTCCAGCGAAAGCGGGCCATGGTCCGCCCGGTAGCCGGGGAAGCCGTGCAGGTTGAAGCCCGCTGTGTGGCTGAGTAACGCCGCGAAGGTCATCGGGCCTTTTCTGACGAAGTCCGGCACGACGCCCGAGATGTCCGCGTCAAGGTCGATGAGGCCCTTGTCCGCGTACCGCAGGAGGGTCAGCGCGAACATGGGTTTCGACACGGAGCCCGCCTGGAACAGCATGTCCGGGTTCACCGGGAAGTCCTGCCCGAAGCGGCCGCTGCCGGCGCAGTAGGTATTAAGATCCTCTCCGTCATACAGGGCGACGCTTACGCCGAGGCCCCGTTTTTCCCTTATCCTCAGGCGCTCGTTGATATTTACGCCGCAAAGGTCTTTTATCGTCCTTCTCGGGCCCTTCAGCGTCCGCATGAGAACGATCTCGTCGCCGGTGATGATACCGGTCTCCCGGAAGCCGGCCTTGTGGTAGACGTGCAGACCCCGCTCATTTTCCGGCTCGGTGGACAGGTACAGCCGGTCGGCGCCGTTTCCTTTGAAGTATTTGATGATCTCCTGCATGGCGGCCTGACCGTAACCCTTGTCTTGTTCTTTTTTGTCGATCATAAAGCGCCAGAGCCAGTACCGGTACTCAATCTCGGTGGTCTCCGGGTCAAACGCGAACATACAGAAGCCCACGAGCTTGTCGGCGGCGTATATCCCGAAGGGTCTGGCCACGCCCGGCTTCTGCGCGTTGGTCTCGTCCGCCTGCCGCAGCGAGACCTCGTTCGACGCGACGAAGGGCTGATCCTCCCTCACGGACAGTGCCAGGACCGCCTCCCGGTTATTATCGTCAACGGGTCTTAACGTAATTTTCATCTGTATTCTCCATTAAAAAGCCTGCCCGTCACCGGTCTTGTCAGAGGGGACAAAACCCGGGAAGTCGGCCGCAGACGTGTTTTTCTCAGCGCCGAAGGGCGCCGTCGGCGGTATGGGCCCGCTCGAATTTCTCCACGGCCCGCTTCCAGCCGCCGCAGTAATAGTAGACCGCGATGGCCGCCGCCCGCAGGAACGACGCTATGAGAAGCGCCATGAATATGCCCCGCCAGTCGTTCCGTCTGACCGCGAGGAAGTAGGCCAGCGGTATTCTGGAGAAGGCGCCGAACTGGGCCGTTATCATGGGCACAACGCTTTTTCCCGCGCCCCGCATGGCGTTGACGAGGCACCGGTCTATACCGTGGAAAAGGCACATGAAGCTCATGATGAACAGTCCCGTGGCGGCGTAGCCCGCCACCGTGTCGTCAGTGGTGAAAAGCCGGGGGAACTGATTGCGAAGGGCTATAAGTATGCCGCACAGCCCCACTCCCAGCACGCACAGCGTGACGATGGAGCTGTTGATGCCCTTTTTGATCCTGTCCATGTTGAACTTGCCCATGTTCTGCCCCACGAAGGTGCACAGGGCGGTGGACAGCGCCATGACGGGGATGTTTATCATGTCGTCCACCTTTGTGACGATGGAGTTGGCGGCGATGAACTGGGCTCCGAACACGTTGACGGAGGTCTGCACGAAGATGGCGGCGATGGAGTTGCCCACGTTCTGTATGGCGGCGGGCAGGCCGATGCCCACTATCTGCCCGGTCTCCCGCCCGTCAAGGCGCATATGCCGGAAATCTATCCTCACTCCGTAGCTGCCCCGGTTTATGCGCCGGATTATGCCCACGCCGCTTATGAGCTGGGACGCCGCCGTGGCTATGGCCACTCCCAGCACCCCCAGGTCCAGCAGCAGCACGGCTGCGAGGTCCAGCACCACGTTGAGCCCGCTGCACAGGCACAGGAAAAGGAAGGGCCACGTGGAGTCGCCCATGCCCCGCAGGGCTCCGGAACCCATCTGATAGATGAGGTTGCCGGTGGTGCCGATGTAGACCACGGTGAGGTAGTAGCCCGCGTCGGTCATTATCTCCGCAGGGGTGCCCAGCGCCCGCAGGAGCGGTTTTGACACGGAAAGGCCCACCACGGTTATGAACGCCGCGCAGATGAGCGTAAGGCAGGCCACGGTACCGACGGCGTTCTGCAGCGCCCGCTCGTTCCTGGCCCCCACTCTCTGGGCGATGACCACGTTGGAACCGGTGGAAAGGCCGATCATGAACAGGTTTATGAAGCTCATGACCGGTGCGCTGGCCGATACCGCCGCCAGCGCGTCGGAGGACACGAACCGCCCCACTATCACCGAGTCCGCCACGTTGTAAAGCTGGGTAACGATCGTGCCCAGCAGGATGGGGACGGCGAATATGACGAGATTTTTGAATATGGGCCCCTCTGTGAGGCTTGCCCGCGACTGGGCGGAGAACATACCCTTTGCCACGTCCTTTTCTTCCTTACGTTTCTTTCTTCGCAGTTATCGGGCGGCACGGGCCGCCCGATAACGTCTTATTCTCAGTCGGGGAAATATCTGACGCCCCGGCGCTTGTGTTCGCTGACGGCGTGGAGCCGGTCTATCCTGGCCTTCTCGGCGTCGGAAACCTCTCCGCCGTCCATATAGGCGTCAAGAGCCCTGTAGGTCACGCCCATCTCGCTCTCGTCCGTCTGCCCGTCCCGCAGCGCCGCGGAGGGGGCTTTTTTCATTATAGCCTCGGGAGCGCCCAGGAAGGCGAGGAACTCGTACACCTCGGTGACGTTCAGGTCCGAAATGGGATTGAAATCGCAGGCCCCGTCGCCCCACTTGGTGAAATAGCCCACGTATATCTCGCTGCGGTTGCCGGTGCCCGCCACCAGCCGCCCCTCGGCGCCGGCTATGGCGTAAAGGGTGGTCATGCGCAGTCTGGGCGCCACGTTGGCGGCGGAGGCCTCGGTCATCTCGGTGACGCCCTCAACGGCGTCCATCACGGCGGTGCGCACCGCCGTAAGATCCACCCGGCGGGTGGGGATATCGAATTTCTCCGCCACCTCCAGGGCGTCGGCGGTGTCCTCCTCGTAGTTGCGGCGGGAGTGGCAGGGCAGCAGCACGCCCACGGTGTTCTCGCAGGCGCGGCGGCACAGTATGCCCACGAGGGCGGAGTCCTTGCCTCCGGAGTTGCCGTAAACTATGCCCTTCGCCCCGCTCTCGGCCAAAAGGCCACGTATCCACTCGACCCGGTTTTCAAGTTCTTTCGCGTAGTCTCTCATTATATTCCTCCAATATCACTCCACAGTGACCGATTTTGCCAGATTCTTCGGTTTGTCTATGCTGCACCCGTTCTCCCTGGCCACGTAATAGGCGAAAAGCTGCAGGGGCACCACCTCGCCGATGGCGCCGAAAAGTTCGTGGGCGGCGGGGACGCGGATAACGTCGTCCGCCTCAGAAAGGACCCTGTCGTCCCCCTCGGCGGCCACGGCCAGCACTCTGGCGCCGCGGGCCCGGACCTCCTTTATGTTGGAGAGCATCTTGTCGAACAGCTCGTCGTAGCAGCAGAGGGCCACCACCAGCCGCCCGTCGTTGATGAGGGCGATGGGGCCGTGCTTGAGCTCGCCGGCGGGGTACGCCTCGGAGTGGAGATAGCTTATCTCCTTGAGCTTAAGAGAGCCCTCCAGGCTCACGGCGTAATCTATATTGCGGCCGATGAAGAAGATGTGCTCCTGATCGTAATACTTTTTCGCTGTCTTCGCCACGTCGGGGTTGATGTCCACGGCTCGCTGGGCCTGTTCGGGAAGGGCCTTTATGGCGTCGACGCAGGTTGCGTATTCCTCCCGGTCTATGGTGCCCCGCACCTTCGCGGCGTAGACGGCGAACATATACAGCAGCGCCACCTGGGTGGTGTAGCCCTTGGTGGTGGCCACGGCTATCTCCGGTCCCGCCCAGTTGTACAGAACGTCGTTGCACAGTCTGGCGATGGAGCTGCCCACCACGTTGATGATGCCCAGCACCTTGGCCCCCCGGGCTTTGCACTCCTCGAGAGCGGCCTTCGTGTCGGCGGTCTCGCCGGACTGGGAGATGACGATGAGGAGCGTTCTGTCCGTGATGATGGGGTCGGAGTAGCGCAGCTCGCTGGCCAGCTCCACGCTCACGGGTATGCGGCACAGCTTCTCTATGACGTATCTGCCCACCTGCCCCGCGTAGGAGGCGGAGCCGCAGGCGGTTATTATTATCCTGTCGATATTCTTTATGTCCTCATCGGTGAGTGACATATCCTCAAACACTATCTCGCTGCCCTTTAGGCGGGGGTCGATGGCGTTCTTGATGGCCTTGGGCTGCTCCATTATCTCCTTGAGCATGAAGTGCTCGTAGCCGCCCTTGGAGGCGGTCTCCACGTCCCATTCCACCACGGATATCTGCTTTTCGACCTCGGCGCCGTCGGGGGCGTATACGGTGATGCTTTCGGGGGTGAGGCAGGCGAACTCCCCGTCCTCCAGATATATGACGTTTCTGGTATGGCTCACTAGGGCGGTGACGTCGGAGGCGAAGAAGTTCTCGCCCTTTCCCGCGCCCAGTATCAGGGGGCTGGCCATGCGCACGGCGTAGAGGGTGCCGGGATGCTCCGAGCAGACGATGCCCAGAGCGTAGGCTCCCTCAAGGCGGGCCACGGTCTTCATGACGGCGGCCTTGAAGTCGCCTTCGTAGTACATCTCCAGCAGGTGGGCCACCACCTCGGAGTCGGTCTCGCTGGCGAACTCATAGCCCTTCTCAACGAGCTCCTGCCGCAGGGTGACGTAGTTTTCGATAATGCCGTTATGTACGATGGCGAAGCGCCCGTCGCAGGACATGTGGGGATGGGAGTTGTAATCGGTGGGGGCGCCGTGGGTAGCCCAGCGGGTGTGGGATATGCCGCACGTGCCGGGCACGTTCTTCCCGTCGTCGGTCCTTCTGGTGAGAGTGATCAGGGAGCTGTCCTCTTTCGTCACGGGGACGGACGCCTTCACCACGGTTATCCTGCCGCCGTTCTCAACGGCGAGGCCCGCGGAGTCGTAGCCCCGGTACTCCAGCCTTCTCAGGCCCTCCAGCAGTATGGGCGCGGCCTGCTCAGCGCCGGTAAAGCCAACTATTCCGCACATAAAATTATTCTCCTTTACGGTTTATCTTCTATAACTCTTCAGGAAATCGGAAAGCCTGTTCATGGCCTCCTCCAGGACCTCCACTCTGGGCAGATACACTATTCTGAAGTGGTCGGGCTTATCCCAGTTGAAGCCCGTGCCGCAGGTGACGAGTATCTTTTTCGAGTGCAGAAGGTCGAGGGCGAACTTCTCGTCGCTCTTGATCTTATACATCTGCGTGTCTATCTTCGGGAAGACGTAGAAGGCCCCCTCCGGCTCCACCACGCTTATGCCGGGCATTGAGTTGAGAGCGTCCACGATGAAGCGGCGCTGCTCGTAGATGCGCCCGCCGGGACGGATGAGCTCGTTGAGGGACTGGTAGCCGCCCAGCGCGGTCTGCACTATGCTCTGTCCGGGCACGTTGGAGCAAAGGCGCAGGGTGGTCAGCAGGTTCACGCCCTCGATATAGCCCTTTGCGTTGGACTTGTTGCCGGCTATGCACATCCACCCGCAGCGGAAGCCCGCCACCCGGTGGGACTTGGAGATGCCGTTTATGCACACGGTCAGCAGGTCCGGGGCAAGGGAGGCGATGGCCACGTGCTCTTTATCGTCGAACACGTAGTGGTCGTATATCTCGTCGGCGAAGATGACGAGGCCGTGCTGTCTTGCCACGTCGACTATCTCCTCCAGCACCTGTCTGGGATAGAGTGCGCCGGTGGGGTTGTTGGGGTTTATGACCACGATGCCCTTCGTCCTGTCCGTTATCTTGGAGCGGATATCCTCCATGTCGGGGTACCAGTGGTCCTCCTCCACGCAGCGGTAGTGGACGGCCTTGCCGCCGCCCAGCATCACCGACGCCGTCCACAGAGGATAATCCGGCATGGGCACCAGCACCTCGTCGCCGGTGTTGAGCATGGCGGACAGCGACAGGCTTATCATCTCGCTGGCGCCGTTGCCCATGTAAATGTCCTCTATGCCCACGTTGGGGATGTTCTTCGTCTGGCAGTACTGCATGACGGCCTTGCGGGCGGAGAAAAGGCCCTTGGAGCTGGAATAGCCCTCGCTGGAGCGGAGGTTGTATATCATGTCGACGATTATCTCGTCGGGGGCGTGGAGCTCGTGAGGGGCGGGATTGCCGATGTTCAGGTGGAGGATGTTGGCGCCCTGGGCCTCCATCCTTGTGGCCTCATCCAGCACGGGACCACGGATATCGTATCTTACGTTGTCGAGCTTGGTGGATTTGTCTATACTCATGGACCGATCCTTTCACCGCGGCGCCGCTGCACCGCAGATATAGGGTCCGGGCCTGCCGGTCCCTACAATATATCAGCGTAATTATACCCGCTTTACCTTCAAAAAGCAAGTAATTATAAAAATAACGCGCCCCGCGTTCGGTACGCGGAGCGCATATTTTCTCTTTTCCGGCATCCTCCCCCGCGGGGCCGCCGTGTCACATGACGATCTCCGTGCCGCCGGTGCGTCTGACGGAGAGTACCGTGCAGCTGTCGGGACCCACCAGCCGGTTCATTCCGCCGGTGAAGTAGGCGATGCGGGCGTGGGGCACCAGGGCGAGTATCGTCCCGGCGAAGCCGCCGCCGTGGATGCGGCAGGTGGCTCCCTTGCCCAGCAGCTTTCTGGCCATGGAAAGGGCAAGAGCGGCGGGCTGGTCATCCACCGCGCCGGAGGGATACACGTTCTGCAGCGCGGTCCAGCTGGACACGCTGCTGTCGCGCATGTACTGGAGGAAATCATCTATCCTGCCCCGCTCCAGGGCGTCTGCCTCCTGCAGGACCCGGTCGTTCTCCTCAAAGAAGTGGATGGCCCGCAGAAGGGCTCTGTCCCCCACCCTGCCCCGGATGGAGGGCAGCAGAGCGTAGAACTCGTCGGGGTCCGCGTGGCCGAGATGGTCCTTGCCCATAAGGGCAGCCACGGCGTTCATGTCGTTGGGTATGGCGGCGTACTCCTCGGTGAGCATCTCGTGGGACGCGCCGATCTTCACCACGCATATATCGTAGCCCGCGCCGGCAAGATCTGCCCTTATGCCGCGGACCACGGGCTTTTCCGGATCGTAGAAGTCCATGGTGGTCACGCCGCCCACGGCGGAGGCCATCTGGTCCATAAGGCCGCAGGGCTTGCCGAAATACTCGTTCTCTGCCCACTTGCCCGCCATGGCCGCCGTCTCCGCCGACACGCTGCCGCCGAAGAAGAGCCTGTCCATTATCACCGCCGTCAAAACCTCGAAGGCGGCGGAGCTGGAAAGTCCGGAGCCCACGGGCACGCTGCTCACCACGTAGGCGTCAAAGCCCCCGGTGCGCTTGCCCCTGCGGGCGAAATAGGCCGCTATGCCCCGGATAAGGGCGGCTGAAGTCTCTTTTTCCGAGGGGACCGCGTCAAGACTGTCAAGGTTGACCGTTATGATGCCGTGGCCTTCGGACAGCACGTTTATCTCGTTTTTGCCGTTGGGAGCGGCCGCGGCCATGAAATCCAGCATCACCGCGGCGGCGATGACCCGTCCGCACTGATGGTCGGTATGGTTGCCCCCCAGCTCAACTCTGCCTGGGGCGCTGAAAAACCGGGGTTCTCCCTTGAAATGGGCGGAATACTTCTCCCGCAGGGCGGTCAGCCGATCGATCCCCTTTTCACCGTAAAGCTGTTTCCATCCGATTGCGTCCATGTGCTCCTCCTTTATGCCGGCGGGCGCCGCGTGAGGCCCTTTTCCGCCATTTTACATTATTTTACACTGTCAGCGGTCCAATTACCATAGCCATTTGCGCCATAACGGAAGTCTAAGTGTTGATCAACATGACGACGGGGACCCGCATATGTCCCTTTCGTCTCCTATTTCTTCGCCCGGGGCAGCTTCCAGCGGTACTTCGCCGCCAGCAGCCGCAGCAGGAACACCACCGCGGCCCCCGCTATCATGGATGCTCTCTGCCCCAGATACGGCCACAGCAGAGCGCACAGCGCCGCGCCTATCATGGCGGCGCAGGCGTAAAAGTGCTTGGTGAAGATGTAGGGCAGGGAGTTGCTCAGCACGTCCCGCAGAACGCCGCCGCCCACGCCGGTGATGGTGCCCAGAAACAGCACGAAAAAGAAGTTGTTCCCGTATCCGGCGGCCATGGCGGCGGACACGCCCGCCGTAGCGAAAACTCCCAGACCCACGGAGTCGAATATGAGCATGAACGCCTCGTATCCGTGGGTGTGGCGCTCCATGAGACGGTGCACCGCCGGGAAGAACACCACCAGCGACACGCCGATGGCCGTCAGCGCGTATACGGGCTCCCGGAACATCACCGGAGGCACGGCGCCTATTATGCAGTCCCGCAGGACGCCGCCGCCGCAGGCGGTGACCACGCCCAGTACGCACACGCCCAGCAGGTCCATTCCCTTTTTTATGCCCTTGAGGGCGCCGGAGGCGGCAAACGATACCGTTCCGATGAGCTCAAGGACCAGAAGAAACGTCTCCATTTTACAGTCAAAGCCTCTATTATCCGCGTTTTCGCGCCGTTTTCCTCCGAAAGGGAGGCTTTCGGCCGCTTCAATGGCATTATACTTTCACCCCGCGGTTAAGTCAAACACATTATCTCCCGCCGCGCCGTTATTTCCCACAATAATGGCGATAATCCCTTGACTTGCCCGGTACCGGTTATATAATATATGTGTATAATTGTGCCCTGCACAACATTATTCCCGCCGGGCTGACACCGGCATCACATTCAGGAGGAAAGGTAATGGTATTCAAAGATTTCCAGGGGAAGAAGATATCCCTTCTCGGCATGGGCAACATGCGTCTTCCCACCGACGGCGAGGAGCGCACCTCCCCCATCAACTACGAAAAGGCGTGCGAGATAATAGACTACGTGTACTCCCACGGCGTGAACTATTTCGACACCGCCCACATGTACCACAACGGCCAGTCCGAGATATTCATCGGAAAGGCCCTGGCCCGGTATCCCAGAGACAGCTTCTATCTGGCCACCAAGTACCCCGGCTTCAATCTCCAGCCCGACACCGACGTGTCCATCATCTTTGAGGAGCAGCTGAGGAAGTGCGGCGTGGACTACTTCGACTTCTATCTGCTGCACAACGTCAACGACTCCACCATCAACAACTACATGTCCAACCCCGGCGCCATCGAGTACTTCAAGGAGCAGAAGAGGCTGGGCCGCATCCGTCATTTCGGCTTCTCCTGCCACTCCAACCTGGAGAACCTGAAGAAGATGCTGGACTGGCAGGACTGCTGGGAGTTCGTGCAGATCCAGTGCAACTACCTTGACTGGACCCTGCAGGACGCCAAGGGCAAGTACGAGGAACTGACGAGACGGGGCATCCCCGTGATAGTCATGGAACCCTGCCGCGGCGGCCGTCTGGCCACCCTGGGCGAGGAGGCCGACGCCATGCTCAAGGCCGCCCGTCCCGACGACACCATCGCCTCCTGGGCCTTCCGCTTCATAAAGAGCCTGCCCAACGTGCAGGTTTGTCTGTCCGGCATGACCACCATGGACCAGGCCATAGACAACGTAAAGACCTTCTCCACCGAGGAGACCATGAGCCAGGCCGATTCCGACCTGCTGCAGGGCGCTCTGGCCGAGATGATGCGCCACTACTCCGCCCCCTGCACGGCCTGCCGCTACTGCTGCGACGGCTGCCCCGTGGGTCTTGATATCCCCGCTCTCATGGCCATCTACAACGAGGTGGCCCTCGACCCCGATTTCGACAGCTATCAGAAGATGCTGCAGCTGGACGTGCAGCCTTCCGAGTGCGTCGGCTGCGGTCAGTGCGCCAGCGTGTGCCCCCAGAGCATCGACATTCCCGGCATAATGCAGAAGCTGGCGGACTTCGCCGTTCAGATGGAGTCCCGCCGCAGATAACGTACATATCGCTCCGCCGAGCGATAATAATAAAGAACCGGGGTGAGGAAGGGCGACCTTCCTCACCTCGTGACAGGAAGGTGAAGTAATATGTATGACGTGGCGATAATCGGCTGCGGCGTCATCGGCGCGGCTACCGCCTATCAGCTGTCCCGGTACGATCTGAAGATCGCCGTGTTCGAGGCGAACAACGACGTAGCCGCGGCCACCACCAAGGCCAATTCCGCCATCATCCACGCCGGGTACGACCCGGTCCCCGGCACCCTCACCGCGAAGCTCAACGTGGAGGGCAACGCCATGACGGAGGAGATATGCGCGAAGCTCTCCGTCCCCTACAAAAAGGTGGGCTCTCTGGTGCTCTCCTTCGAGCCGGAAAACGACGCCATGCTGGAGGAGCTTCTGCGCAGGGCGAAGGCCAACGGCGTTCCCCACGCGGCGATCCTCACCCGTGACGAGGCCCTGGCCATCGAGCCCAACCTCAACCCGGAGATACGCGGCGCTCTCTACACCCCCGATTCCGGCATAATCTGCCCCTGGGAGTACGCCCTTGCCATGGCGGAGACGGCCGTTAGGAACGGCACCGAGCTCTTCCTCTCCTGCCCCGTGACCGGCCTTGCTCCGGAAGACAGCGGCTACGTCATCACCACCCCCAAGGGCACGTACCGGGCGAAGTACGTCATCAACGCCGCCGGCGTCCACGCCGACGACGTCCACGCCCTTCTGGAGGAGCCTGATTTCAGGATAACCCCCCGCCGCGGCCAGTACTATCTGCTGGACAAGAGCGAGGGCGGCGTGGTGAAGCACACCATATTCCAGTGCCCCACGAAGATGGGCAAGGGCATTCTCGTGTCCCCCACCGTCCACGGCAACCTTATCGTGGGTCCCGACGCGGAGGACCTCACCGACAAGGCCGACGTGTCCGTCACCGCCGCCGGTCTTGTGATGCTAGGCAATATGGCCCGCCTGAGCGTCCCCACGCTGACCACCCGCAACAACATCCGCAACTTCGCCGGTCTGCGGGCCGAGAGCGACAGCGAGGATTTCATCATCCGCGAGAGCGAAAACTTCCCCGGCTTCTTCGATCTGGCCGGAATCCGCTCTCCCGGTCTCACCGCCTCCCCCGCCATCGGCAGATACACCGTCGGTCTTCTGGAAAAGGCCGGCGCAAAGCTGACGGAGAAAAAGGATTTCATCGACCACCGGGAGCGCATCGTGTTCCGGGACCTGCCCTTTGCCGAGCAGCAGAAGCTGGTGGAGAAGGATCCCCGCTACGGCCGCATAATCTGCCGCTGCGAGACGATAACCGAGGGCGAGATCCTTGACACCTTCAAGACCCCCATACCCCCCGTGAGCATCAACGGCGTGAAGCGCCGGTGCAACGCGGGCATGGGCCGGTGCCAGGGCGGCTTCTGCAGCCCGAGAGTTCACGCCATAATCGCCCGCGAGCTGGGCATCCCCATGGAGCAGGTGCTTATGGAGGATGAGGGCACGTTCATAGTGCAGGGGGAGACGAAATGAAGGATTACGAACTTATAGTCGTGGGCGGAGGCCCCGCCGGTCTCGCCGCCGCCGCAGGCGCCTGGGAGGCAGGACTGAGAAAGATCCTCATAGTCGAGCGCGACGTGGAGCTGGGCGGCATCCTCAACCAGTGCATCCACAACGGCTTCGGCCTGCACTACTTCAAGGAGGAGCTGACCGGCCCCGAGTACGCCGGAAGATTCATCAAGCGCCTTGCCGGCACCGATATAGAGGTGCTGTCCGACACCATGGTGCTGGACGTGACCGAAGGTCCCGCCGTGCTGGTGTCCGGGCGCGAGTGCGGCTGCAGGCTCATCCAGGCCGACAGCGTGGTGCTGGCCATGGGCTGCCGTGAGCGTACCCGGGGCGCCATATCCATCCCCGGTTCCCGTCCCGCCGGCATATTCACCGCCGGCACCGCCCAGAGATATATAAACATCGAGGGCTACATGGTGGGCTCCCGGGTAGTCATACTGGGCAGCGGCGACATCGGCCTTATAATGGCCCGCCGCCTCACCCTGGAGGGCGCGAAGGTCCTGGCCTGCGTGGAGGTCATGCCTCACCCCGGCGGACTTTCCAGAAATATCGCCCAGTGCCTCAACGACTTCAACATTCCCCTGTATCTGTCCCACACCGTCACCGATATCATCGGAAAGGACAGAGTGGAAAAGGTCATAGTGTCCCAGGTGGACGAGCGCCGCCGTCCCATCCCCGGCACGGAGATGGAGTTCGAGTGCGACACTCTGCTGCTGAGCGTGGGCCTTATCCCCGAGAACGAGCTGTCCCGCCGGGCGGGCATAGAGATAGATCCCCGCACCAACGGCCCCGTGGTCTACGGGTCCATGGAGACCAGCATGCCCGGCGTTTTCGCCTGCGGCAACGTGGTCCACGTCCACGATCTGGTGGACAACGTCTCCGACGAGGGTGAGCGGGCGGGACGTTCCGCCGCCGAATACGTCCTGGGCGGCGACAAAGACGCCGCCCCGGACGGCAAGGCGGTCAGCCTCAAAAACGGCGAGGGCGTCACCTACACCGTGCCTCAGCACATCTATCCCTCCGCCGGCGCCGCCGACGTGTATTTCCGCGTGGCCCATACCTTCGACAAGTCCGTCATAAGGGTGCTGGACGACGGTGAGGAGGTCCTCTCCTTCCGCCGGGCCAGGATGGCCCCCGGCGAGATGGAGAAGATAACCATCCCCGCCGACAAGGCCGCCGCCCTTAAGGGCACCGTCACAGTTCTTGCACAGGAGGCGTAAAAAATGGCTCATGAATTCATCTGCACCGTTTGTCCCCGGGGCTGCCATCTCCGTGTGGACGACGATATGAACGTTACGGGCAACTCCTGCCCCAGAGGCGTCAAGTACGCCATCGCCGAGGTCACGGCACCCACCCGGGTGGTGACCAGCACCGTGCGCATAAACGGCGCGGCCCTGCGCCGCTGCCCCGTGCGCACCGCCGCCCCCATCCCCAAGGGGCTCATGGGCGAGGCCGTGAAGGCCCTGAGCGACGTGACCCTCACCGCACCGGTGGAGACCGGGGACGTGGTCATCGCCGACGTGCTGGGCACCGGCGTGGACTTTATCGCCACCAAGACCTTCGCCAAGGTGTGACTTCCGGCGGTTACGGCGCCGACGCGGATAAATTTGCGATTTATCACGGCTTTATCACATAAAAGCGTTGACTTGCGCCGCCCGGGATGATAAAATTAACACAAGTATGCGTTTAGTCCATAAACGTGGTATCTGTAACGTAATTTATTATTTTATCAAAGGAGTGGAACAGAATGCGTTATAAACAGTTCGGCAAGACAGACATGAACGTCTCCGCCCTGACCGTTGGCACCTGGGCCATCGGCGGCGCCCGCTGGGGCAAGGTCGAGGACAAGCTCTCCATCGAGGCCATTCAGGCCATGCTGAAGAACGGCGTCAACTTCATCGACACCGCGCCCGTTTACGGCGCCGGTCACGCTGAAGAGGTCGTCGGCCAGGCCATCAAGGGCCTTGACCGCAGCAAGCTGTACATCGCCACCAAGTTCGGCCTGCCCATCGGTGACGGTCACGGCGGCTACAAGCGCGACAACGTCATGTGGGAGAACGAGGATTCCCTGCGCCGCATGGGCATCGACTATATAGACCTCTACATAGTCCACTGGCCCGACAGAACCGGCGAGACCCCCATCTCCGTGACCATGGCCGCCCTCAACGAGCTGAAAGAGGCCGGCAAGATCCGCTACATCGGCGTTTCCAACTTCTCCAAGGAGCAGATCCTCGAGGCTCAGCAGTACGCTGACATCGTGGCCCTGCAGCCCCCCTATTCCATGGTCAGCCGTCAGCAGCAGCCCCTCATGGAGTGGTGCCGCGATCAGGGCATCGGCACGATGACCTACGGCTCCCTCGGCGGCGGCATACTGACCGGTACCATCCGCACCCTGCCCGACTGGCCCGAGGACGACACCCGCCTGCGCTTCTATGACTCCTACAGAGAGCCCAAGTTCTCCAAGGTCATGGAGCTGCTGAAGACCCTCGACGAGATCTGCGAGGATCACATGGAGCAGGGCGCTACCGTCGCCCAGGTCGCCGTCAACTGGCAGACCCAGAAGGACTTCGTCAGCACCGCCCTTACCGGCGTGCGCAATGCCGACGAGGCCAACGAGAACTGCGCCGGCACCGCCTGGAGCCTGAGCCCCGCCGAGATGAAGGCCATTGATGACGCCATCATGAACACCATCGGCATCGAGGCCCCCATTCAGCGTCCCGGCCGTCCTCCCCAGAAGAAGGACTAATCCTCTCTGACCGACGGTAAATCAACTGAATGCTGCCGCCCGGGACAGTTTTTGACCCGGGCGGCAGTTCTTTGAACACGTATATAATAGAAAAGGAAACCGACAAATGGCCGAAAAGCTTTTTGACATAGTGGGCGTCGACAGTCCCGACGCCGACTGCGCCGTCACCATAGACAAGCTCCCCGAGAGCAACAAGGGCGCCCGGCCCAGAATGATAACCTGGCAGGGCGGCGGCAACGTGGCCACCGGTCTCGTGGCATCTGCCCGTCTGGGCGGCAAGTGCGCCATCATGGCCAAGGTGGGCGACGACGATTACGGCATCTTCTGCAAGAACGATTTCGAGTTCCACGGCATCGACACCTCCCGCCTGCAGGTCATCCCCGGCGCCACCACCAGCATGGCCATAGTGCTGTCCGACCTGGAGACCCAGGGCCGCAGCATCATGTTCGACGTGGGCAGCGTCAGCAAGTACGGCGTGGCCGAGCCCGACGCAGAGATGCTCTCCAACTGCAAGTGGTTCTATCTCCCCGCTTTCATCCAGCCTTATCTGGAGCACATCAAGATAGCCAAGGCCGCCGGCGCGAAGATCTTCGTTGACGTGGCCCGGCTCAACGACTCCCTCCGGGAGCACATCGCAGACATCAACGTGTTCGTGGCCTCCGAGGAGGCTTACGAGGAGATGTTCGGCGACAGCAAGGATTTCGAGGCCAACCTGAAGAAGGTCCGCGCCATGGGTCCCGAGATTGTCATCTTCACCCTGGGCGGCAAGGGCCTCATCGGCTATGCCGACGAGGACGGCTTCTTCCAGCTGCCCGCCTTCAAGGTGGACGTGCGCGACACCCTGGGCGCGGGCGACGTGTTCCACGGCGCCTACGTGGAGCTGCTGGTCCTGGGCTACTCCCCCAAGGAGGCCGCCCGCATCGCCTCCGGCGTTTCCGCCATCAAGTGCACCCGCTCCGGCGGCCGTGCCGGTATCCCCGACCTGAAGACCGTGCTGAAGTTCGTTGAGACCGGCGAGATCGACTACACCGAGATCGACGAGCGCGTCCGGCGCTACGGCAGGAGCCTGGCTCTTCCCAGAGGCTGAAACAGATAAAGCAAAAGCGGCGCAGAGAAATCTGCGCCGCTTTTTTTGTGCTGTAAGCGTCTTATATCTGTCCCGGTCCCTGCTGCTCCGGACGGCGGGGCGTGCTGTCCGCCATGCGGGAGGCTATGTAGGCCACGTTGGTGTTCATGGTGGGGATGCCGGCGGTGTTTGCCGCCACGGAGGAATTGCTCTCCACCAGCTCGCCGAAGGCGTAGAGGAACAGGGACGAGATGTAGGCCAGGAGTATCTCCAGCGCCGCGGCTATGATGACGCCGAAGATTATAATGCCGGAAAATCTGCGGGCACCGTACCCGAACCCGCCGAACAGAGCCGCGGCTATACCGACAAGGCTCGCCAGACCTGTCAGCACCGCGTTGATGATGAACAGTATCTTCGCTATGGACTTGATCTTTCCGCCTGCGTTATTGAACATACGGTTTCCTTCCTTTCATATCGGGCTCGGAGCCCTTATGCTGTCAGTATAACACCGCAGCGCGATTTTTGTCCACACATTTCGGGGCGGACGGGATTTCCTGTTCCGCATATCTTGTGGATAAAGAAATTTTATACCACAATATGTTGACATAACAAGGCCAGACGATTAGAATATATCTTGCTGCGCATCATACGAAGGGAGGCGTTACGATGAAAATAAGCGGACTTCAGAAGCTGACGCTGCTGGACTTTCCGGGCAGGACGGCCTGCACCGTATTCACCGCCGGGTGCAACTTCCGCTGTCCCTTCTGCTACAACGCCCCGCTGGTGACGAAGGCCGCGGAGCAGCCCTCGATAGACATGGACTATCTCTTCGCCTTCCTCAAAAACCGCCGCGGTCTGCTGGACGGCGTGGCCGTGACCGGCGGCGAGCCCACCCTGCAGCCCGACCTGGAGGACTTTATAATAAAGGTAAGAGAGCTGGGCTACCAGATAAAGCTGGACACCAACGGCACCCATCCCGACGTGCTGCGCCGCCTCATCGGCGGCGGACTCATCGACTACGCCGCCATGGACATCAAGGCGTCGCCGGACAATTACGCCGGCGTCACCGGCGTGCCGGGGCTGGATCTCGGCCCCGTCCGGGAGAGCGTGAGCCTCCTGATGGAGGGAAAGATCGATTTCGAGTTCCGCACCACGGCGGTGAAAACGCTGCACACCGTTGAGGAGTTCGCCGACGTAGGACGTTGGATCGAGGGGGCGCCCCGGTACTTCATCCAGAGCTACAAGGACGAGGGGGACATCATCTGCCCCGGTCTGGAGGCTTTCTCAAGGGAGGAGCTGGACCGTATCGCTGACACCGTCAGGCCCTTCGTCCCCGCCGTAAGTCTCCGGGGAGTGGACTGATTTCACAAACTGAAATTTGCAGGGTCCGGGCCCTGCAAATTTTTGACGTACCACTATATATTGTGGTTCAAAAGCTATTGACTTTCAAAATATTGCGTGTTATACTGGTCTCGTTCGCCGCGATGAGCGGCAGTTTTTCCGGTTTTTTACAATTTACATATAAAGACACACATGGAGGTAACCCCAGATGTATCGAGTAGTCAAGCGCGACGGCAGGATCGTTGATTTTGACATTGGCAAGATCGCGGCTGCCATGAAAAAGGCCTTTGACGCCACCGCCACCAATTACAACGACAGCGTTATCGAATTCCTGGCCGTGATGGTCACGTCCGATTTCCAGGAGGATATCAAGGACGAGCTCATCAACATAGAGGACATTCAGGACAGCGTGGAGTCCATCCTGTCCCGGGGCGGCTATGAGAACGTGGCCAAGGCCTACATCCTCTACCGCGAGCAGCACAAGAAGCTGCGCAACATCTCCTCCACCATGCTGGACTACAAGAACACCGTTGACAGCTACCTCAACGTGTCCGACTGGCGTGTGAAGGAGAACAGCACCGTCACCTATTCCGTGGGCGGTCTTATCCTTTCCA
>JAEETR010000064.1 GCA_016286595.1 Oscillospiraceae bacterium
ATAATCCGGCTTTTTTTCCCAGTCGATGCGCAGGGCGTCGGAATACCGGGAGCACCAGGATATCTGCCGTTTGGCGTAGCGGCGGGTGCCCTGCTTGATACGCTCCACGGCCTCCTCCATGGTCATCTCGCCCCGCAGCGCCGCCGCGGTCTCCTTGTAGCCGATAGCCTGCATGGCGGTGCACTTCATGTCGGCGCCGGAGTCGATTATCCCCCGCACCTCCTCGGCAAGACCGGCGGCCATCATCCTGTCCACCCGCTCCTCAATGTGCCGGTAAAGCACGGCCCTGTTCTTATAGCTGAGGACTATGGTCGCCGCGTCGTATCTGGGCGGGGCGAGACGGGTGCGCACGTCGTGCTCGGTCATGGTCTCGTCGGAGGCCAGGCACGCCTCCAGCGTGCGGATTATGCGTTTTTTGTCGTTGGGATGGAGTTTTTCGGCCCTTTCCGGGTCGTAATGGCGGAGAATGGCGATCATCTCCTCCCCGCCGGTCTCCTCGTACTGCCGCTCCAGCTGGGCGCGCAGCACGCCGTCCTCCTCCCGTCCGGCAAAGTCCCTGCCGGAGATGAGGGAGTCGATGTAAAGGCCCGTGCCGCCCACTATCACCGGGATCTTTCCCCGGGCGAGGATATCGTCGGCGCAGGCGGATGCCTCCTGCACGAAGCGGGCCACGGAGTAGCTCTCCCCCACGTCCACGCAGTCCATGAAGTGGTGGGGAACGCCCATTTTTTCCTCCTCGGAGGGCTTGGCCGTGCCTATGTTGAGGCCCCTGTATATCTGCATGGAGTCGGCGGATATGACCTCGCCGCCGAAGTCCCTTGCGATCATGGCCCCCAGCCCGGTCTTGCCCGTGGCGGTGGGGCCCGTAACGACTATTACCTTTCCGGGCTTGTCACTCATACGCGTTTGAAATTCCTGTCAAGCTGATTTTTCGTTATCTCCATGGCCACCGGACGGCCGTGAGGGCAGTATTTTATCTGCCCGGACAGCACCTTCGCCACCAGGTTCCTGACCTCCCGCGGATCGCTGGAGGTGCCGGCCTTTATGGCGGCCCGGCAGGCCACGGTGTGCATTATGCCGTCCCGCAGGCCGTCCAGAGCGTTTCTCCCGGCCTGAAGCTCCTGGCAAAGCTCCTCCATCAGCGCCCGCGGATCGTCGTCCGCCAGCTCCGCCGGCACCTGGCGAAGGGCTATCTTGCCCCCGCCGAAATCGGACACGTCGAAGCCGTACTCGCCCAGAAGCTCCGCGCTGTCGAGTATCAAGGCGGCGTTGTCTGGCCCCACGTCGCACACGGCAGGGGTCAGGAGCATCTGGCTCACCGGCTCCCCCGCGCTCTCCCGCAGGGCGTCGAATATCTCCCGCTCGTGGGCGGCGTGCTTGTCTATGAGGAAAAGGCTGTCGCCCTGCTCCGCCACGATATACGTGGTGAAGGCCTCCCCCACTATCCTGAAATCCGGCGTCTCCAGTTCCGTCGTAATGGCGGGAGCGGCCGGTGCGGCGTTCTGCGCGGGCAGCTCTATCCTGTACTGGCTGGTGCCGCCCCGCTGACTGTCGAAGAACGTGACGTCGCCGCCGCGGGATTTCTGCCTGTACGTTCCGGTGAACTCGTCGGCGGTGCGCCGCACGAAGAAGTCCTCCCGGGGCTTTGCGGTGTAGCTGCCGCCGGAGGACGGCGCGGGTCTCTCGTTACCCAGACCGCCCCGCACCGGGGCCACGGGGGCGTCGCCCAGCACCTTTCTCGTACCGGGGGATATGTCCATCTCCACGGCGGAGTTCTCCGTGGCTTCAAGGGCGCCTCTGACGGCGTAATATACGGCGTCGAACACCGCCTTTTCGTTGGTGAACCTGACCTCGGTCTTTGCCGGGTGGACGTTCACGTCCACGGCGCCGAGATTTATCGTGATATCAAGAACGCACACCGGGAATCTGCCGGTGAACAGCGAATTTTTGTAGGCCTGCTCCACCGCCGCCTGCAGCGTTTTTGACTTTATATGGCGGCCGTTGAGGAAGAAGAACTGCCACGACCTGTTGCCCCGGCAGTTGGCGGGGGCGGACACGTAGCCGGACACCTTCACGTCTCCGGCGTCGCTCCCGGCCCGGAGCAGGCCCGCGGCGAACTCCCGTCCCAGGGTGCTGTATATGGTGCTCTCCAGTTTCCCGTCGCCGGGGGTGTGGAGCTCCTCGGCGCCGTCCTTCACGTACTTGAGGGATACCTCCGGGTGGGAAAGGGCCATGCGCAGTACCACTGCGGACACGTTTGCCCCTTCGGCCCTGTCGTTCTTCATGAATTTGAGCCTTGCCGGGGTGTTGAAGAAAAGGTCCCGGATTATTATTGTGGTGCCCACGGGGCAGCCCTCGGGCCGCTTCTGAGTGACCTTGCCGCCCTCCAGCTCTATGCGGGTGCCTTCGGCGGAGTCGGCAGTGCGGGTGATCATCTCCACCCGGCTCACGGCGGCGATGGCCGCCAGCGCCTCGCCCCGGAAGCCCAGCGTACCTATTGCCTCCAGGTCCCGGGCGGTACGCAGCTTGGAGGTGGCGTGGCGCAGGAATGCCGTGCCCACGTCCTCCGGTGCGATGCCGCAGCCGTTGTCGGTGACGCGGATATAGCCCATGCCGCCCCGGCGGATCTCCACCGTGACGGACGTGGCCCCCGCGTCTATGGAATTTTCCACCAGCTCCTTCACCACGGAGCCGGGCCGCTCCACCACCTCGCCGGCGGCGATTAGGTCCGCCACGTGGGCGGGGAGCTCCATTATTCTCGGCATAAATCTCTCCGTTTCCACGTCCCGCGCCGCGGGACGGCTTTATCTGTATACTCTGGGAAGGCCCTTGACGTTAACGGGCTTTGCGTCCATGGTCACGGTATCGCCCACGGCGCAGTCCACGTCGGTCACGTCGATAACGGTGTCGGTAAGGCCTCTGTTCACGACTCTGGCCTTCTTGTCGCCGATATACACGTACAGCGGTTTTTTCCTGAACAGGTTCAGGAACGAGTGCCACAGGTCCGTCTCCTCCGGGCTTTCCACGCCGAAGCCGTGGTAGCTGCCCACGCTGACGACAGCCAGTTTTCTGTTGTTCCTTATGCGTTTTCCGGCAACGACGGTGCCCGAGGTGAACCATGTAAGCTCCTCCACATCCGCCTCGATCACGCCCACCTGCAGCAGCTCCGGCACGGGCTTTCCCTCCACCCGTCCGGAGAAGGCGGAGCCTATCCTGACGGCGTCAAGCCGTCCGAAATCGTACATGAACAGGGCTGCGCTGTCGCATATATGGGTGACGCCCACCTCATAGCCCATGGCTATTATCCTGTCCACGACCTCCTCGAAGGCGTCGAACTGGGCCTGGGTCTGCTTCTGACTGTGCCAGGACCGGGAATAGGTGGAGAACATGCCCACCACCGCAAGATTGGTCATGTACTTGAATATGGAGGCTATCTTCTCCGTCTCCGTGGGCAAAAAGCCGTAGCGGCCCATGCCGGTGTCCACCTCTATCTGCACCTCGCACACGGTGGAGCGGGCGGCGGCGATGCCGTTTATGGCCACCGCTGCCTCGTAGGAGCCCACGGCGCACACGGCGCCCACGTTTATGAGGGTCTCTATCTCCGCGCTGTCGGCGGTGGAGCGGAGCATCATTATGCGGTTGTGCTCGAAGCCGGAGTTGCGCAGGAGCACCGCGTCCTTCGGCTCACCCACGGCGAAGGTGTTTATCCCCTCGTCCTGCAGGAGTCTGGCCATTTCGAGGACTCCAAGCCCGTATGCGTCGCCGGACAGGTCGGCGTATATCTCCGCGCCTTTGGCGGCGGTCTTCACCGCCTGCACGTTTGTCTTGACGGCTTTTGAATCTATAACGAGGCTTTTCATGTTTCTCTCCTTTCCCGCGTGCCGCACTGTGAAAAGGGCATACTTCCTCACGATAATGCTATTATACACTCTCCCGGCGATAAATTCCATATTAAGTTGTAAATTCCACGATAAAATGCTATACTGTCACATATCGAAATTTCCAGCAGCGAGGACACGATTTTGAGCTACAAAAGGATCGAGATATCCCCGGAGGATATTGAAAAACAGAGGGGCTTCATCTCCCTCGTCGCCCAGCGCATAGCCGGTGCCGGAGACCTGACGGCCTACGTGGACACCTACGGCTGCCAGCAGAACGAGGCGGACAGCGAAAAGCTCCGCTCCATGCTGCGCCAGATGGGCTACCGCATCACCGACACGGAAAAGGGCGCCTCCGTCATAATAATAAACACCTGCGCCGTCCGCTCCCACGCGGAAACGCGCATACTCGGCAACGTGGGGGCTCTGGTGCACGAGAAAAACGCCAACCCCGACGCCATCATCGCCGTGTGCGGCTGCGCGGCCCAGCGTCCGGAGATACACGAGCTGATAAAGAAGTCGTATCACCACGTGCGTCTGGTGTTCGGCCCCCAGCAGCTGTGGCGGTTCCCGGAGCTTCTGTGGCAGACCATGAACTCCTCCCGCCGCGTCTTCTCCGTGGAGGAGGATGACGGCGCCGTGGTGGAGGGCATCTCATCCCTGCGCTCGTCCAGGATAAAGGCGTGGCTGCCCATTATGTACGGGTGCAACAACTTCTGCACCTACTGCATAGTGCCCTACGTCCGGGGGCGGGAGCGGTCCCGTCTGCCGGAGAACATCATAGCCGAGGCGAAGGACCTTGCCGCCGCGGGCTACCGCGACATAACGCTCCTGGGCCAGAACGTGAACTCATACGGCCACGACCTGGACACCGGCACCGATTTTGCCGACATAATCCGCGCCGTGAACGACGTCCCCGGAGAGTTTCTCATCCGCTTCATGACGAGCCATCCCAAGGACGCCACGGAAAAGCTCTTCCGCACCATGGCGGAATGTGAGAAGGCCGCCCGGCACATCCACCTGCCCTTCCAGTCCGGCAGCGACCGGGTATTAAGAGCCATGAACCGCCGCTATACCCGTGACAGTTATCTCAAACTCATCGACACGGCCC
>JAEETR010000065.1 GCA_016286595.1 Oscillospiraceae bacterium
ATCTTCGCCGTGTTGTCCGCCGCCTCGGGGTATTTGGGGAACAGCGAGCGCATCTCCTCCTCGCTCTTGAGGTAGAGCTCGCTGCCCTCGAATTTCATTCTGTCGGTATCCGTGACGGCCTTGGCAGTCTGTATGCACATGAGAACGTCCTGAACGTAAGCGTCCTCCCGCTTTATATAGTGGGCGTCGTTGGTGAGGACGAGGGGTATCCCCGTCTCCTTCGACAGCCTTATGAGGGCGTCGGCGGCCCGGCGCTCGTCGGCGATGCCGTGGTCCTGTATCTCAAGGTAGAAGCAGTCGGGGCCGAACATGTCCCGCATCTCCTCCGCCGCCTTTTTCGCGCCGGGATAGTCCCCGTTGAGCAGCAGGCGGGGTATCTCCCCCTGGATGCAGGCGCTCATGGCTATGAGTCCCTCGCAGTGAGACCGGAGGAGTTCCTTGTCGATCCTCGGTTTTATGTACAGGCCCTCGGTGAAGGCCATGCTCACGAGATAGCAAAGGTTCCTGTAGCCCGTCTCGTTCCTGCACAGCAGCACCAGATGGTAGGACGTGCCGTCCGCCGCGTGGTCCCGGCCGAAGCGGCTGCCCGGGGCGACGTAGACCTCGCAGCCGATGATGGGCTTTATGCCCTGGGCCAGGCACTCCTTGTAGAAGTTCACCGCGCCGTACATGACGCCGTGGTCGGTGATGGCCACCGCGTCCTGTCCCAGAGCCTTTACGCGGGACACCAGGTCCTTAATGCGGCAGGCGCCGTCAAGGAGAGAGTATTCCGAATGCACGTGAAGGTGGGTAAAGCTCATATCGTTTCTCCTTTCGGCGGTGTTCGATCGATCTCAGACGGTCCGGGCAAGCTCCGTAAGCTTTCTCAGGCGGTGGCTCAGGCCGGATTTCGTCACGGGCGGGTCGGCGGCCTCGGCAAGCTCGGAAAGGGACATCTCCGGGTTATCCACCCGCAGTCGGGCCGTCTGCCGCAGGGTCTCGGACAGTCCCGCCAGCACTCCGGCCTTCTCAAGCCGCTCTATGGCGGCTATCTGTTCCGCGGCGGCCTCCACCATCTTGGTGACGTTGGCCGTGTCGCAGTTGACCTTTCGGTTTATATTGTTGGTCATATCCTTCTCGATTCGGGCGGATATGATGCCCATGCCGGCCACGGGAGCCCCCATGGCCGTCAGCAGGTCGGCGATAACGTCGCTGCTTTTGAAATACGTTATATAGTGGCCGCTGCGGTCGGTGGTCCTGGGGGTAAAGCCCATCTCCAGGAACAGGGAGTACATCTCCCGGCTGACCGTGTAGTGGTCGGTTATGAACTCGAGATGATACCTCTTCAGCGGGTCGTTTACGCTGCCTCCGGCCAGGAACGCCCCCCGCACGAAGGCGGAGCGGTGCTCGTCGTCCTCGATGATGCCCAGGTTAATATGGTGTGACAGCGCTTTGCCCGGCTCGTAGCCGAAGGCGGTATATATCCTGTGCAGCTTCTCCGGGTCGGACTCGGAGATGACCCGCCTGCCCTGACCGCTGACCCCGGCGCTGTCTCCGAAGCGGACGCCGAAGGCCCTGTGGGACAGAGCGGGCAGCCGTCTTGAAAAATCCGGCGAGCCGGTCACTATCTTTATGCCCCCGGGCTTGAACGTGTTGCAGTGGAGCAGCACGCCGTACATCTCGGCCAGGGCAAGGCTTTTTGTGCCCACGTCGCCGCGGCACAGTTCCGCCTTGACGTCTGATGAAAAAGACATGATATCACCGTTATTCCTTGTGTATGTCCCTGTGGATGCACTCCACCGCGGTAATGTCGTCGGACAGGTCCTTTGCCAGCGCTTCCGCCACGGCAACGGAACGGTGGTGTCCTCCGGTACAGCCCACGCAGATGGTGACGGACCGCTTCCCCTCCTCGGCGAAGGCGTCCAGCACGGGGACCAGCATGGCTTCGAATCTGTTGAGGAAATCCCGCGCCATTCCGTTGGCGAAAACGTACTGACACACGTCCTCGTCAAGGCCGCTTCTGGCGCGCATATCGTCCACGTAGAATGGATTGGGCAGGAAGCGCACGTCCAGCACGAAGTCCGCCTCCATGGGCACTCCGTACTTGTAGCCGAAGGACATCACGCTCAGTCTCACGCCGCTGCCGGGCATTGAGCTGAAGGTGCGCTGTATCGTCTGCTGCAGGCGCTTGAGGGGCATGTCGGTGGTGTCGATAACGTAGTCGGCCATGGAGCGCAGGGGCTCGAGTATCTTCATCTCTTCCCTGACGCACTGCTCAAGGCTCCTCCCGGAACGCTCCAGCGGATGAGGCCGCCGGGTCTCCTTGTAGCGCTTCACGATGCACTCCACCGAGGCGGTGATAAACAGTATGCCGTAATCCACGCCGCCCCGCTTGAGCTCGTCCAGCACGGACAGCAGCTCGTCGAAGCCCTCCCAGTTGCGGATGTCGGTGGCGATGGCCACGCGCTCGTACCTGCCGCCGGAGGCGGAACATATCTCCGCGAACTTGGGTATGAGCTCCACGGGCATATTGTCGACGCAGTAGAAGTTCAGATCCTCCAGCACCGACGCGGCCCGGGATTTGCCCGCGCCGGAAAGGCCCGATATTATCAGCATCTCCATAGCTTTCCTCCATAGGGACAGTATCTTACTCTATTACCTTTATCTCCAGCTCCAGCATAACGCCGGTGCGCTCAAATACGGTCTTTTTTATATGCTCGGTCAGGGCGATGACGTCGTCGAAGGTGGCGCCGCCTCTGTTCACCACGAATCCCGCGTGCTTCTCCGACACCTGGGCGCCGCCCACGGCAAAGCCCTTCAGCCCCGCCTCGTCGATCATGGCGGCGGCGTAGCCGGTCTTCGGCCGCTTGAACGTGCTGCCGGCGGAGGGCAGCTCCAGCGGCTGCTTTTCCCTGCGGCGGGCGGAGAAGTCCTCCATGGCGGCGCGTATATCTTCCCTGTTCCCGGGAGAGAGCGTCATCACCGCGGACAGCACCACTTCCCCGTTGTCCTCGAATATGCTGCGGCGGTAGCCGAAGCCGCACTGTCTGCCCGTATATGTCTTTATCGTACCTTCCGGGGTCAGTGCGGTGACGGAGGCAACGATGTCCGCCATCTCCCCGCCGTAGGCTCCGGCGTTCATATACACCGCCCCGCCCACGGAGCCGGGAATGCCCTGGGCAAACTCAAGGCCCGTAAGTGACGCGTCCCTGGCCGCGGAGGATACCTTCGGCATCAGCGCCCCGGCTCCCGCCGTGACCGCGCTGCCGGACACCTCTATCCCGCTCATCCTCTCGCCGATCTTC
>JAEETR010000066.1 GCA_016286595.1 Oscillospiraceae bacterium
CGGGCAGATTGACCGAGGCCAGATACATGCAGTAGGAGAACGCCCCGGCGCCGATGGAGGTGATCCCCTCGGGCAGGGTGAGGGAGGTCAGCCCCGTGCAGTAGTAGAAGGCGTATGCGCCGATGCTCTTAAGCTTGCCGCTGCTGGGGAAGACCACGCTTTCCAGCTTCCGGCAGTTGTAGAACGCCTTGCTGCCGATGGCCGAGGCGTTATACGGGACGCGGAAGGACTTGAGCACGGAGCAGCCGTAGAACAGGCCCTCGGGCACGGAGGCTGTAGTGGAGTGGTTGGTCACGGTCTCCAGGGCGGTGCAGTTGGCAAAGGCGTAGGCGCCCAGGGTGTTCACCGTAGAGGGGATGGAGACGGACTTGAGGGCGGTGCAGCCATCAAAGGCGTGGGCCCCGATGGTCGTCACATTGGCGTTGATGCCCCAGCCCACGCTGGTCAGGGCGGTGCAGCCGGCAAAGGCGTAGCTGCCGATGCTGGTGCCGGCAAAGACCTTCACCGCTGCGATGTCGGCACGGTAGTCGTGCCAGGGCACGTCCTCCGCGCTGGCCCAGTTGGTCATGGCGCCGGTGCCCACGTAGATGTGCAGCACGTTGTCGTTTTTCAGCTCCCAGTAGAGATCGGCGCCGCACTTGCCCCGGGCCCGGGCGGTGAAGTGGATCGTCGCCGCCCCCAGGGAGGGGTTGTTGCCAATATCCACGTCGACGGTCTGGAAGACGGCCTCGGTGCCGTTGAAATACACGTCCGTCAGGGCGTCGTTGCCGAAGAAGGCCGTGTCGCCGACGGAGGTGACGGTGGAGGGCAGGGTCACCTCCTCCAGTACCGCCAATCCGGCAAAAGCGCAGATGCCGATGGAGGTGACGCCGCTGTTCACGATCACGTTAGTGATCTCATCGCGCAGGGGGTACCAGGGCGCGCTGTCGCTGCCCAGGAAGGACCAGTCGTACATGGGGCCGGTGCCGGAGATGGTCAGCGTGCCCGCCCGGTCATAGGACCAGGTGAGGCCGTCGCCGCAGGAGCCGGTCAGCGGGGGGCCGACCTCGAAGCTGCAGTAGTCGCTCTCGATGTACAGCTCCTCCTCGCCGTAGTTGTTATAATACACGCGGATCAGGAGCTTGCCGTTCTCGGGCAGCTCCGCCACGTCGGAGGCATAGACGTCGCAGGAGATCGCGCCGCTGCTGAGCGTCTTGAGAACGGTATACTCAGGGAAGCCGTACTGGTTCTTGTAATACCCCACCAGCTCGATCCGGGTGGATGTCATGTTGGTCTCCCAGTGCATGGTGAAGCAGTCACCCTCGGGGATGTAGATCTCCTGCTCCGGCTGGACCGTGAAGCCGCAGGGGATGATATTCACGTCGAAGGCGTCGCTCAGAACGAACCCGCCATCACCGTAATAGGCCCGCACGTAGTAGCCCTCTGTATAGCAAAGCACATTGACCGGCTGGGAGGTGAGATCCCCGTAGGACAGCGTGACGTTGTTGTCAGGGTCCTCCACCGTGCGCAGGACCGTCCAGGTGGTGCCGCCGCCGAAGAATTCGCCCGCGATTTCCTTGCGGACGATCTCCACCTTCGTGACGGTGAAGTTGGTGTTCCAGGAGAGCATCAGGCTGCCGTTGGGCGCCACCGAGCCGCCGCTGGGCTGGGCGGTGAAATACCGGGGTATGATCTCTACGGGGAACTCTTCGCTCAGAATGAACGCATCATCACCGTAATAGGCCCGCACGAAGAAGCCGTCCGTGAAGGCAAAGAAGTTGTCCGGCGGGGCGGTGAGCTCGTCATAGGTCAGCTCAACGCTTTTGCGGGGGCCGGAGAGCTCCCTGACGACCTCATAGGAGCTGCCGCCGCCGAAGAACTCGCCCACCGTGACGCGGCGCACGATCTCCACCTTTGTGATGGTGAAGTTGGTGTCCCAGGAGACGGTCAGCGTACCCAGAGGCGACACCAGACCGCCGTTGGGCTGGGCGGTGAACTGTCTGGGTATGATCTCCACAGGGAAGGCGTCGCTCAGAACATAGTTATTATCGCCGTAATAGGCCCGCACGAAGAAGCCGTCCGTGAAGGCAAAGAAGTTGTCCGGTGGGGCGGTGAGCTCGTCATAGGTAAGCTCAACGCTTTTGCGGGGGCCGGAGAGCTCCCTGACGACCTCATAGGAGCTGCCGCCGCCGAAGAACTCGCCCACCGTGACGCGGCGCACGATCTCCACCTTTGTGATGGTGAAGTTGGTGTCCCAGGCGACAGTCAGCGTACCCAGAGGCGACACCGGACCGCCGGTGGGCTGGACGGTGAACTGCCTGGGCACGATGGTTACCGGGATGTCGAGGCTTTCCACGTAGTCGCCGCCGGTGTAGTAGGCGCGGACAAGGAAGCCGTCGGTAAAGGCATAGACGTTGTCCGGCGTGTCTGTGAACTCCTCATAGGACATGGTGATGGTTTTGGCCGTCCCGCTGAGGGTATGCAGGACCGAATAGCCCACTGCGCCGCCGAAGAAGTCGCCGACCTTCTCCCGGCGGACGATCTCGATCTTCGTGGGGGAGAAATTCGTGGCCCAGTGGATGGTCAGCTCGCCCTCCGGCTCCACGTCGCCGCCGGTGGGCTGGGTGGTGAAGGCCCGGTCGGCCATCACTTCGGCGTCCGGCGCCCGCGCAAGGGCGGTGGCCGGCACCAGGCTGAAACACATGATGCATACCAGCAGAAGGCTCAGGATGCGTTGTCGGATTCGTTTCATGTCCCCTTCCTCCATTCTCTGTAAGATTAAGATACGGTGTTCCACGCTTTCTCTGTGCGGTGTGTTTTTTCTTCTGCTCTCGTAGGGCTGTTTCTCCGAAGGCTTCCCCAGCCGGGGAAGACGGATAGGGTGTGATGCCGGCCGTATTTCCTCTATGGTC
>JAEETR010000067.1 GCA_016286595.1 Oscillospiraceae bacterium
CGACTTTATGTCGTCGGGCGTCAGGCCCTTCTCCTCCATCTTGGCCCGGTAGTAGGGCACGCTGTCCCATACGTGGCGAACCTGCCTGACGAGCTTTTCGTTCTGTATGGCGGTGAGCTGCTCTCTGGAAGCGGTCTCTATTTCTGGCTGATAGTATCTTTCCATGTTCTTCTCCTATGCGGTAAAGGGGGGGGGTTTTACTTTTATACGCTGAATTTTACTCCTTCTTTAGCGCAGTAGTCAAGCAAATGTGTTCGTTCATTTAACCATATTTTCTGTGATTTTACAGTCTGTTACTCGTCATATCCGTGTTTATTATGACGAAGCCGCCCTTCTGATCGTATCCCGTGTCCCACATCCTTATAAAATCGAACCATTTCCACTGTCCGAAGGTGGCCGTCTTTATCCTGAAGCCGCCGTCGGAATCGTCGTAGCCGTTGACGATGAACCAGTGCCAGTTGTAGTCGGAAAACTCCCTGTCCGTATGACGAAGGAGGAGATACGGCACGATGACGCCGGCGTCTATCTGCCTTTTTATGGCTGCGGCTGCCGCGAAAACGTCCTCGTCACCCTCCACGCTTGAGAGCGCTGCCGGCGGGCCGGGACGGGTGGCCATATAGTTTGAAAATCCCTCCATGAACAGCGCCGTCTTATTGATGCCGGTAGGCCGGGGGCTGAGATGTGCCTGCATCATGCGGCCGAAGCGGAGATAATCCTCCCGTGTCACCTCGTCGGGGTCGAAAGGATACAGCCATCTCATGCCGCGGTATCTGGCAAGGCATATGCAGGCGTCGCAGGCGGTGAGTGCGCCGCAGCCTCCCACGTGCATCCAGAAGCCCGGGAACCAGTCCTGGCTGCCTCCGTAGCTGTCGCCCACGTTATAGTAATCAAGCTCTCTCATGACGTTTTCTTTCCTTATCCGGCTTTCTTTTCTCTATTTTACATGTTCCGGCCCGGCCGTCAATACGCATTTGCGTCTCCCGCGCTGCAGATTCCCGGATATATGGCGTCAGGTGCGTATTGTAACCTTTATTTTCTTGACTTTCACTCCCAGCAATCTTATCCTTTGAAGTGAAAAATCGTTATTTTTCACAAAATATCGGCAGTTTTGCCCCGCCGTATCATGCAAAGCGCGGGTCTGCCGACGTTTCAAGGAGGCAAACATGCAGAAATCGCTGAAGCTGAACTACAAGCGTACGTTCCTGATCGGTTTTGCGTTCTTCGGCATCCTGCTGCTGTGGCAGGTTTACGACAG
Source organism: Oscillospiraceae bacterium (assembly GCA_016286595.1). GTDB lineage: Bacteria > Bacillota > Clostridia > Oscillospirales > Oscillospiraceae > RUG626. Next base: position 1,256 of record JAEETR010000067.1, read on the forward strand.
CTGGTGCCCCACCTTTCTGACCGATATCTTCGCCCGGCGGATGTACGATATGTCCTCCGCCCAGCTCAAAGCCGGCGACGCCGACAAGATCCTGAACGTGCAGTGGATCGTGGGCATCATCATGGCCTGCGACAACCTGGCCGCCCTTATCCTGCTGCCCATATTCGGTTCCCTCTCCGACAGGACGAAGACGCCCATCGGCAAGCGGATGCCCTACATCCTCACCGGCACTCTGGTGGCGGCCGTCGCCTTCCCCTTCGTGCCCGTGTTCTTCCACTACAACAACATCGCGGGCATGGTCGTAATGATGGCGATAGTGCTGCTGTTCATGATGATGTACCGCAACCCCGCCGTGGCGCTCATGCCCGATATCACTCCCAAGCCTCTTCGCGCCCGTGCCAACGGAATCATAAACATAATGGGCTATCTGGGGGGCGCCGCGGCCACGGTGCTGGGCATCTTCCTCAAGCTCAGCGATTACATAAACGCCCCCGACGCGGCCCGTCACCTCAAAACCATCGAGATACCCTTCTGCATCGCCTCGGTACTGATGGTGATATCCGCCTTCGTGCTGTTTCTGACCATAAAGGAGAACAAGCTGGCCGACGAGCTGAAGGACGAGATGGAGCTGGGCGAGGAGCTGGCCGCGGTGGAGACGCCCATCAGCGACGACGGCCCCATGTCAAAGGCCAACAAGGCCATGCTCATGGCTATTCTGGGCGCCGAATTCCTGTGGTTCATGGCGGACAACGCCATAGGCACCTACATCGGCAACTACGTCATCTACTATCTCAATTCCGCCTCCAGCGCCACCATGATACTGACCATCGTGGGCGGTATTGCGTCGGTGGCGGGCTTTGCCACGGCAGGCTCCATTGCCGACAGGATAGGCCGGAAATGGACCATATCCCTGGGTCTGTGCATAACCGTGCTGGGACTTGCGGTGATGTGCTTCGTTCGCCCCACGTACTCCGCCGCAGCCGTGGGGGATCCCACCGCGGTAAACTCCTTCCCCGCCCTGCTGTACGCCGTGTGGGTCATCAAGGGCTTCGGCATGGCGCTGGTGCACAACTGCTCCTTCCCCATGGTGGTGGAGCTGTGCTCCAACAAGAATATCGGCAAGTTCACGGGCTTTTATTACGCCGCCAGCATGTCCGCCCAGACCATCACGCCGGTACTGTTGGGCCTCGTGTTCAGGCTGACGCTGGCGTGGCGCGCCCTGCCGGTCTACGCGACGACGCTGTTCCTTCTCAGTTTCGTCGTATTCACGGCGCTGGTTAAGAACATAAAAGCCAAAAAGATCGAAAACGTCCACGGTCTTGACGCCCTGGGCGGCGACGATTAAGGAGACGGTACCATGAAACTCAAGACTTTTCTCACCCTGTGCGCCGCGGCGGCGCTGCCCGTCGTGCTGACCGCCCCCGGAAAGGCCGACGAGAAAACAAAAGCCCCCTTCATGCTTCGCAACTTCGCCCACCGTGGTCTTCACTCACGGGACAAGACCGTGCCCGAGAACTCTCTGACCGCCTTCCGGCTGGCTGTGGAGCACGGCTACGGCATGGAGCTGGACGTGCAGCTCTCCCGGGACGGCAAGGTGGTGGTGTTCCACGACGACGACCTCAAGCGGGTATGCGGTCTGGACGCCCGGGTGGACGAGCTGACCTTTGACGAGCTGCAGCAGCTGCGTCTTTGCGGCACCGAGGAGCGCATCCCTCTGTTCACCGACGTGCTGGAGACGGTGGGCGGCAGAACGCCCATAATCTGTGAGCTGAAGACGGGGCGGCGCAACCGGGAGCTGTGCGAAAAGACGCTGTGGCACATCCGGGGCTATAAGGGCGATATATGCATAGAGAGCTTCGACCCCACCATCGTGGCGTGGTTCAGAAAGAACGCGCCGGACATACTCCGGGGACAGCTGGCCATGCCCATGCAGAGCTACCTGGACGACGGCAGGTCCCCCGCCGTGGGCTTCGCCCTGTCCAACACTCTGGCCAACGTGATCGCCCGGCCCCAGTTCATCTCCTACAAGATAGCACCCCAGCCGTTTCTGGTGCGGCTGAGCGAAAAGCTGGGCGCCATGAACGTGGGCTGGACCAGCCACGACCCCGAGTCCGAAAAAGGCCGCGACGCGGTGATATTCGAGTTCTACGAGCCGGGCATCACCTATGAGCGGCAGGAAGCGAAATAGGGAGTAGCACTAGAAACGAGTCAGCCTATCGGTTGACTCGTTTCTTTTTTATTCTCTTGCATTGTGTTTTCGACAGATTGTGGTAAAATATACTCAGTAGATTTAACTTTTGTGTATGGTTATGATACCTGTTCTCTGGAGGCCTCGATTGTGAAAAAAACTATTTATCTGATTATTGTTTTTTTATTGTTTTGCGTCCTATCTGTCAACGCATATGCTGCGCAAAAGGTGCCTGATGCAATTCTTGTATCTTCAAAATCTTTTGTTCGTATCATTGCTTAGTATTCTTACGGATACGCCTCCGGCTCCGGATTTGTTATAAGTACTGACAAAAACAGTACATAC
>JAEETR010000068.1 GCA_016286595.1 Oscillospiraceae bacterium
AGACAATACCACCTATCTTTTCCGGGTGCTGCCCTCGGGTCATCTGGAGCACCTGTACTACGGACGGCGTCTGCCCGTCGCCCAGGAGCGGGACATCGCCCCCCTGTGCCAGCAGCGGGCCTTCGGCCCCGGCTACACCGTGACCTATTCCCCGGAACACGACGTATATCTTGAGGACACGTGTCTTGAGATATCCTCGCTGGGCAAGGGGGATATACGGGAGCCCTTTGCGGAGATCGTCCGGGCCGACGGCAGCCGTACGGCGGACTTCACCTTCGTTTCCGCCCAGATCGACTCCGAGGCGCCCGACATGGACGGTCTTCCCTCCTCATATACCGAGGGGGAGACGGAGCATCTGCGCGTCACCCTGCGGGACGGGGATCTGACGCTGGAGCTGGATTACCTCGTGTACGCTCAGTGCGACGCCATCACCCGCTCCGCCAGGCTGGTGAACTTCTCGGATAAGGACGTGCGGGTGCGGCGGCTCATGTCCATGCAGCTGGACCTGCCCGACAGCGGCTGGGCCGTGACCACCTTCCACGGGGCGTGGGCCCGGGAGATGGGAAAGCACACCATTACCCTCACCGGCGGCAAGACCGTCACCGAGTCCCGGGCGGGCATCACCTCCAGCAGGGCCAACCCCTTCTTCATGGTGCACTCCCCCGCCGCAGGCGAGGACGCCGGTGACGTGTACGGCTTCAATCTGTTTTACAGCGGCGACCACTACGAGGCCGCCGAGGTCAGCGCCTTCGGCAAGACGCGGATAGTTGCCGGCATAAACCCCACGGGCTTCGAGTATCTTCTCGCCCCCGGCGAGAGCTTCCGGGCGCCGGAGGCGGTGATGACCTATTCCCCCGCCGGGTTCACCGGTCAGAGCGTCAACATGCACCGGTTCGTGCGGGAGCACGTGGTCCGGGGCGAGTGGAAGAAAAAGGTCCGCCCCGTGCTGCTCAACAGCTGGGAGGCGGCCTACTTCAAGATAAACGAGTCCACCCTGGTGTCCCTGGCCAGGGCCGCCAAAGATGTGGGCGTCGAGCTGTTCGTCATGGACGACGGCTGGTTCGGCGACAGAAACGACGATACCCATGGGCTGGGTGACTGGGATCCCAATCCCAAAAAGCTGCCGGGCGGCCTGAAGGGTCTGTGCGACAGGATAAACGCTCTGGGGCTGGACTTCGGAATATGGGTGGAGCCGGAGATGGTGAACGTGAAGAGCCGTCTGTACGAGGCCCATCCCGACTGGGCCATGGCCATACCGGGCCGTTCCCACTCCGAGGGCCGCAACCAGCGCATCCTCGACCTTGCCAACCCCGATGTGACGGACTATCTCATCGAAAAAATGACGGAGGTCTTCTCCTCCGCCAACATCGTCTACGTAAAGTGGGACTTCAACCGCATGTTCTCCGATATGTACTCCCCCAGCCTGCCTCCGGAAAGGCAGGGAGAGGCGGGATACCGTTATATGAAGGGGCTTTACCGGCTCATGGGCGAGCTCGTTTCAAGATTCCCCCGCGTCCTCTTCGAGGGGTGCGCCGGGGGCGGCAGCCGCTTCGACCTGGGCATTCTAAGCTACTTCCCCCAGATATGGGCCAGCGACGACACCGACGCCCAGGTCCGGGTCAACGTGCAGGAGAGCTACAGCTTCGGCTATCCCCAGAGCGTCGTCTCCGCCCACGTGTCCGCCTGCCCCAACCATCAGACCCTGCGGGACGTGCCGCTGGAGACCAGATTCAACGTGGCGGCCTTCGGCCTTCTGGGCTATGAGCTGGACCTGCGGGACCTGACCTCCCTGGAGCTTTCCGACGTAAAGGAGCAGATACTTCTTTACAAGGTCTACAGAAACACCCTGCAGTTCGGGCAGTTCTACCGGGGGCAGACTGGCAATATCCACCAGTGGACCTGCGTATCCCCCGACAGGTCGGAGGCTCTGGGCATGATGATGCAGGAGCTGGTGCGGCCCAACACTCAGACCCACCGGTTCTATCCCAAAGGGCTGGACGAGAACGCCGTATACCGCTTCGCCAACGAGGAGCGGCAGGTGGACGTGCGGCGCTTCGGCTCCCTGGTGAACACCATGGCTCCCATCCACGTGCGCCCCGGCTCCCTCATCCACAACGCCATCGCCCGGGTGTACAAGATGCCCGGCGAGAGGGACGATTTCTTCGCCCCCGGCGCCGTGCTCATGCACGGAGGCGTGAGCCTCAAGCAGGCCTTTTCCGGCACCGGATACAGCGACCAGGTGCGGTTTTTCTCCGATTTCTCCTCAAGGCTTTACTACATCGAAAAGGCCGGGGAATGACGGCAGCGAAAAAGGGCGTGACCTCAGCGGTCACGCCCTTTTTTTATTTATTGGAGTTGAACCTCTCCCATCGGTCAAAAACGGCCCTCAACGGCGCGTCCAGATACGACAGGGCCTTCTCCCTTATCCAATCCGGGATCCCGTAGGCCGCCTCGGCTATGCCGCCGGTGATGGCCGCCAGGGTATCGCTGTCGCCGCCCAGAGATATGGCGTTTCTTATGGCGTCCTCAAAATCGGTGCTCTCAAGGAATGCTATGATGGCCTGCGGCACTGTTTCCTGACAGGTCTCGTTGAACTCGTACGCGGGGCGGATCTCGTCGAGGGTACGGGAGAGATCGTACCCGTACTGCCCCTCGATGAACTCCTTTACCCGCCTTCTGCACTCCTCCGGGTCGTCGTTTACGGGCTTTTCATAGTCGCCGCAGTAACCTCCGAACCAGTACCGGCACGCGAATATGGCCATGGCTGTGGCCATGGCGCCTTTTATCCCCTCCGGGTGGTCGTGGGTCACCTCGGCGGACAGGCTCGCTATCTCCATGCCGCCGGTGGGCAGCATACCCGTTCTGGCGGTAAAGCCGCAGTCCAGTCTCCAGCCGCAGGGAGACACACGCATGGCCGAGCCGTTGCCGAAGCTGTGGTAGGGCTCCCGGCTGTCGGACCGGAGCCACTGGCCGAACCGGCGGCCGTAACCGGCGTGGGGGTACATCCTTCCGTACTTTTTCATGGCGTCGATGAAATCGTCTCTCTCGCCGCCGTTCATGACGGCCTCCGCCACGGCGCAGGTCATCACCGTGTCATCCGTGAAAAAGCAGTCGTCCCTGAAAAGTGGAAAATCCTTCGTTTTTATATTGTGCCACTCGTAGACGGAGCCTACGATGTCGCCGATTATCGCTCCGAGCATGACTCTCTCCTTATTATCCCAATATCCTCTCGACAGCACGCCCGTCCGCTGACGGCAGTATGGCGCGCAGGTGTCCGGCTACCCTGTCCCGTGACTCCTCCGGCGTGCGCCTGTAGACCCGGTCGGTGAAATATCTGCCGAAATACCGCTCCGGCGTGGAGTACTCCGCCACGCCCCAGCCGAACACGTTGCCGCGGCTGTCCGTATCGTAGATAAAATCGCTGATGAGGGCGTAGCACTGGCGCTGCAGTCTGGTCACGGCGCCGTCGAAGCCCTTTTTCCCGCCCCTGCCGTAGCCGCCCCGGGACTTGAGCCACCGGGACAGTATGGGGGCGTTTTCGCTGAGAAGGGAGTACAGCTCGGCGTCCTCCCGGCGGGCGAGGCCCTCGTCGGCGAGAGAATCGAAATCGTAGCCGTTTCTGCGGAGATTGGCGAAGTCCGGGAACCATTTTCTGCTTATGAACACGGCCTTGCCGCCGAAGAATTTGCCGTAGGCGCAGCCGCTGCGCCGTATGATGGGTCCCTTCCACTCCCACACGCCGCCGTCACCGTCGCCCTCGCCGAAGAGGAGGCGGGGCGGTGTGTGCTCCTCGATGGAGAAGCCGGGGATGGAATTCTCAAAAAGCGGCACGAAGCCGAACCTTTCTATGGCGTCCACCACGTCGTCCATGTTCGACACGGCAAAGTCAAATCGCTCAGCCATGGCTCAGCGCCCGAATTTGCCGATATATACGGCCTTTCCGCCCTGATTCTGATAGGCGTCCAGCGCTGTGGTGGGGTGCAGGGAGCCGTCGGGATGGACCACCACGACGCCGCCTGTGGGTATGCCGTAGCCCACGTAGCCCTCCGGGGACAGCTCCACGGCCTTTCTCAGCTCTATCCACTCCTCACCCTCGCAGTGGGTGTCGAACACGGCGGGCGCGAAGCCCAGACAGTCGAAGAGCACGGCGTCCTCGGGACGGTTGTCCTCATCGTCCCAGTGGGGCCAAGCTATGCCCAGCATTATGGTGCCGGCGGATACGCTCATAAATGGCTTGCCCATCTCGTAAAGCTGGCGCAGAAGCACCTTTACGTCCTCCGGGATGCCCCGGATGCCGTCCTCCACCTCGCCGCCGGAGATGAATATCACGTCGCTGTCCGTCAGCGTTTTTCTGGCCTCGTCGCTGCCCCGGTCGGTGCCGAG
>JAEETR010000069.1 GCA_016286595.1 Oscillospiraceae bacterium
ACGTCGTCCATATAATCCATCATGATCCACAGGTAGTAGGCGTCCCCCTCCTCCTGGGTGTAGATGGTGGCGCGGTACACGCAGTCGCCGTCCGTTATGGCGACGATGCCGTCGTCCTCGAGGGTCCAGGTGATATCCCGCGGTCCGTCCCAGTCTCTGAACCAGCCGGTGCCGTCGTCGTAGAGCATCATCTGTATATCCTTGTAATCACCGGCGGCCTCGTCATACAGGGGGAAATACGTGGTGCTGCCGTCGGCGGGGTCCACCATCATGTAGCTCATCCAGTAGGTGTTGTCAAGGTAAGTGTTGTCGGCCTTCACCGCGGACATCTTGTCGAAGTCCCATTCGGGGCTCTCCCAGTCGTACTGACCGTCGCCGTCGCCCTCGTACTCGTACTCGTAGTCGGCCCATTCGGAGTTGTCGGCGAAGGTGCAGTTGTCAAAGCGCGCCATGTCGGAATAGTAAGACCAGTAATAAGACTCGTTCTGTCCGAAGGTGCAGTCGAAGAAGCAAAGGTCGGCGGAGTCGCTCTCCCAGTAATCGCCGCCGGTGGCGGAGCCGTCCAGAACGCAGTTGTCGAAGAACAGATCGCCCCGGCACCCCGAAAAGTTGAAGGGGCCGAAGGAGCAGTCGTGGATATGGCTGTCGTAGATATATATATCCTTCGAGTCATAGGCGGACACGCCGTAGCAGCCGCAGCCGTAAAGATCCATATCGGTCATCGTCACGTTTCTGCAGTCTTCCAGATATATGACGTCGCCGCTGCAGTCGCCCGCCTCCGTGTGGCCCAGCTTCAGGCTGAAAAGCTCCAGATTGTCGCAGTCCTCAAAGGTGAAGACGGTGGCGTACCGGGGCTCGACGATGAACTCCACTTCGGCGGAGTCGCCGGTGGCGCCCTCTATGTACAGCCAGTCAACGCCGGTGATCACTATCTCCGGCCCGTCATACTGCTGCTGGATGCGCACGAACTCGTGCTCCTCGTTCCATTGGTCCCGATCCCGGGCGTTGGGGTAGTCCGCGAGGAACTCGGAGATGTTGTACGTGCCCTTTTCCACGATGATGCCCGCGCCGGGGCCTATGGCCTGGATAAACTCCTCCACGGAGCTGACGTGGTAAAACCCGTCGTCCGCGGAGGGCTCGATTTCGTCGCTCCCGCCGTCTGCGGGGACGGACACTCCGGACGACTCGGTACCGGAGGGGTCGGCAGGGGCAGGGGCAGAACCGCTGTCTGCCGGTGAAGAGGGCGTATCGCCGCTGTCGGCGTCATCGTCGTTCTTACCGCCCCAGAATCCGGGTTTTCCGGAGCCGGCGGAGGACGAGGGCTCGTCGTCATCGTCGTCGGGGACGGCAGCGGGAGCCTTCCCTGTGCAGCCTGCGGCCAGCGTAAGGATAAGAGCGAATATCACAAGCAAAGATATGAGTTTTTTCATCATTTTTCCTTTCCTTCTGCGGGTGTCAGTCCAGATACTCCTCGGTATAAAAGCTGTAATCCAGCGCGTCGGCCAGCTGCACCAGCACCTCCGACATGCCTGTTGCGTCGTACTTCGCCTCTGGGGTGCGGAACGTCATCTCAAGCGGCGCCGATTTCAGCGACACCGTCACCGCGGTACCCTCCCCGGGGCGGGAGTCCAGCACCGCCGTACCGCCGCAGGAACGGGCTATACCTGACACGATGGCAAGACCCAGGCCGATACCGGCCTTGCCGTCCCGCAGGCGGGCGTGCTGTCTGTAACGGGCGAACACCGTGGGCATCACCTCGGGGCTGACGCCGCAGCCCGTATCGCTGACGCGCAGCATCATCTGTTTGTCGTCCCCGGACAGTTCCAGCGTTATGCTGCCGCCGTCGGGGGTGTATTTAAGGCTGTTGGAAAAGAGGTTCAGCAGAAGCTGCTCTATCTTCTCCCGTCTGCCGTTGAACATGATCTTTTCACTGCCGCACCGGAACTCCACGGATATGCCCCGCGCCTTTGCCAGCACGGAGATCGTGGAGACCATATCCCGGCACATGGCGGCGGCGTCAAAAAGGCGGGGCTCGTCCAGGCCGGAAGGGGCGTAATCGCCGAAGACGGCGGAGATATTGCCGGAGATACGGGTCAGGGAATAGATGCTGTGCTGCTGTATGCTCTCGTAACGGCGGACCTTGTCCTCCTCCCGCAGCACCTCAACGTAAGGGCGCATCAGGTCCATGCTCATGCGGAAAAGGCCCAGCTGTTCCTTCAGCGCCGCGCCCACCTGAGACAGGGCGGCGCTCTCCGGCAGGGGATCCTTCGCGCCGAACACGGACACGATGCGCACACCGTCCGCCGTCACGGAGATGGCGGTAAGCTCCCTGCCGCCCGCCGTCACGGTACCGGCCCGGCGTCCGTCCCCCTCCAGCAGCAGATCGGGGAACATCTCCGCCGCCGCCATGCCCTCCCGTATATCCGGGAAGAGGTCGGCCGCGGCTCCGTTGAAATACAGTATCTTTCCGTCCGAGACCGCCGCGACGGCCTCGCCGTAAAAGCCGAACATATCGGAAAATGCGTTTTTCGTCATAAATAATCCCACTATTCGATGCGATAGGGGCGCCCAGGGAAGAAAACGGGAGCCCGCACCGTCTATTTTATGTAATAATATCAAATACATCATATTTTCACAATGCTTTTTTCGCCATTATGTGCAATTATGAAAAAATGCAATTTTAGTCTTTCTTTTTTTCTGAAAGAGGGATATAATCTACTTGTGAAATTGTGAAAAGTGCGGTTTCAGCACAAAATTGCACAAAATATTTAGGAGGTAACAGCTTTGAGCATCAAAATTGGTATCAATGGTTTCGGCCGCATCGGCAGACTCGTCTTCCGTGCCAGTCTGAGCCACCCCAACGTGGAAGTCGTCGGCATCAACGACCTCATCACCCCCGACTACATGGCGTACATGCTGAAGTATGACACCATGCAGGGCAAGTTCGACGGCACCGTCGATTACACCGATCATTCCATCATCGTCAACGGCAAGGAGATCGCCGTGTTCTGCGAGAGAGACAAGGTCAATCTGCCCTGGGGCAAGATCGGCGCTGAGTACATCGTGGAGTCCACCGGCCTGTTCCTGACCAAGGAGACCGCTCAGGGTCACATTGACGCCGGCGCCAAGAAGGTCATCATGTCCGCTCCCGCCAAGGACGACACTCCCATGTTCGTCATGGGTGTCAACCAGGACAAGTACACCAAGGATATGACCTTCGTGTCCAACGCTTCCTGCACCACCAACTGCCTGGC
>JAEETR010000070.1 GCA_016286595.1 Oscillospiraceae bacterium
GTTGGTGAGGACGTTCTGCCAGGCAACCGGCGGAAGGCTGTCCCGGAGGGTGAAAGACACCGCCCCGTCCTCCAGCCGCCGGGTGACCGACGCCGATACGCCGAACCGCCGCGGCGCGGCGGAGGGCAGGGGCACGCGTTCTGATTCCGCCGGTGCCGCGGAGAGGTCGTGACGGCCCCAGCTTACAAGGGCCCCGGTATCCTCCCCGTCGTCGACGAGGTGCACGCCTCCCCGGGCGTCAGCCGCCCGCTCTCTTCCCAGTTGTCGCAGCACCTCCGTCACGGCTCTGCGCTGAGGACTTCTGTAATCGGCTGTGTCGGAAAGGAGCAGGACGAGGTCGTATTCCACGCCGTTTACGGCGAGGAACGCGTGCTCCTTCACCGCACTCACGGCCTCATCCACGCCGGTCCCCGACGGGCACCGCACCGTAAGCACCGGCAGGTCGCCGGACACACCGTGCCGCCATAGTTCCTGCTTCGGATGAGCGCCTCCGCTCCGTCGGTCGAAGAGCAGGCAGGAAGCCAGCCGAAGCGCTCTGCGCATCTGAATCGCCGACAGCCCCGTCATCGCCGCTGCGGCGTCAAGGCGGCTTACGGACTGCTCACGTCTTTCCGAGAGCATACGGTGCGCCGACACCACGGCCTCGTCCCGTTCCCTGGAGACGGCCATGGCGAACCGCACGCTCCCGCTGCCGCCGCTGAAGGAAAGCCTCGCCTCGCAGGTCACCCGCATAAACGGCGTATGGCGTTTGTACGAGGCGCTCTCCGGCCACGTGCCCCGGCGCCGCTCGGTATTGATTTCCGCGGGGGCGTCGCTGGAAAAGCACAGGTAATACTCCGGCCGCGTCCCGTCGGAGCGGCGCTTTACGATCACGTCGTTCCCCGATCGCTCCGCCTCCAATGAAAGCACGGCGAACGCGGGATGGGACTCATAGTCCTCCCTGCGCTGCAAAACCGGCGTGAAGGCGGCTATAACGCTCCATTCTCCTCCCTCCGCCGTCTCGGAGGATATCTCCACGGTACGCACCTCGCCATCCCCCGCGGGCGGCACCGTCACGGTCACCGCAGAGGTGAAGCCGGGTCCATGGGCGACTATGCGGCCCCACGAGCCGGTAAACCGGCTTGAATACCGCAGGCGTCTGTCCCAAACCGGTGCGGGAATAAGAGAGAATACCTCGTCCCCCTTCCGAAGATACAGCTCCATACCCGGCTCACCGCCGTGATCGTCACCGAAACGGGTCAGATCGATATCTCTCCACCGGGAACGGGAAGAGCCCGCGGAGGTCAGAAGAAGCCGGTATTCCCCGGCGGACAGAGGCAGCACCCGGGGAGAAAAAGCGTCGATACGGTCAAAACTCTCGTCATACCCGGACTGCTCTGTCCGTCCCGGTTTTTCCGGTACGTCCCGGGGAGGCTGACGCAGCACCGTCTCGCCCGTGGGCACCCTCTCCTGCAGCAGTTCCCGGTAAGCCGCCATGCGGGGGTCCGACATGAACCGTCTGGGCATGATGTCGTCACACAGCAGATTGTCGATGGCCACAAGACTCATGGCCAGATGATGGGCCATATAGGCGCGCACTATCTCGTACCTGCCGGAGGTCTGACGGTCCGGGGTAAAATCGGCGGCCTCATAAAAGCCGTACCGCCCGACCATGCCCATGGACGCCAGCCGCCGCAGGTTCCTTACCGCGGGACCGGGAGCAACGGTCAGAGCCAGGAACGTGGAGTAGGGCGACACGACTGCGTCCAGTCCCATCTTTCTCTTCAGCGCCAGGCGCTGTACGCCGTGGGCTTTGTAGCGGTAGCACAGCGACGGGTCGAAGGAATAGAAACAGCTTTCCGATATGCCCCAGGGTATGTCCCGGCGGTTTCTTCGCTGGGCGTATACGCAGAACTGGGCGCTCTCGTAAAGAAGAGAATTGCGGTAGCAGGGCATGAGCAGGTCGGGCATGAGGTATTCGAACATGGTGCCCGTCCACGAGGCCATTCCGGCAAAGCCGTCACGGCTGACCATGGCGCGGCCCAGCCGCCGCCAGTGCTTTGCGTCCACGGCGCCGGCGGCGACAGCGTAATAGCTCGTTATGCGCGCTTCACTCTCCAAAAGGTCGTACCACCCCTTCGTGGGCGCGTTTTTCCCCACGTCCCAGCCGATGGTGAAAAGTCTGCGCTTTTCGTCGAACAGCGCGGCGAAATCCATATCCTCCGCAAGTTTTTCACATCTTCCGGCCAGTTCCCCGCACCCGATCCGCCGTAACTCCTGCTTCATCACCGTAAGGCACGCGGCGAGATTTCCGCTGTCCACGGTGGACACGTACTCCGGCTTCATGGGCTCGGCGGTACGGGTGTCGTACCAGTTATACAGATGACCCCGCCATTTCTCCAGCCGTTCCACGGCGGTTATCGTGCCGTCGACGCGGCTGAGCAGCTCTTCCTCGCCGATTATACCCAGATCCCGGGCAGCCGCGGCGGCCAGCAGATACATGCCTATATTTGTGGGCGACGTTCTGTGGGCGAGGACGGCGCAGGGCTCCTCCTGATAGTTGTCGGGAGGCAGGAAATTATCCTTTTCCGTGACGAATCGGGCGAAATATCCCCATATATCCTCTGCGCACCGACGCAAAAGATCCGCGCTGCGGCGGGACACGGGGCGGCTGTCGTCGATCTCCCGGCTCATGGCGAAGGCGAAGGCCGGGACGGCGAGCCAGACAAGCCCCGCCGCGGCCCCGGCGGGGGTGACGGAGAATACCATCGTCCCCAGACCCGCGGCGGCGCAGGCGCACAGTTTTATATAGTTTGCCCCCACGGTGTTGGAAAATCTGCGCTCCGACTCGGAGGCCGTGACCCATGCCAGCATATGACGATGGGTTATGAGCATGCGGTAAAGCGCCGTGACGATGGCGGAGAGCTGGGTCCACGCCTCCTGCGGCAGCAGCATTAGGCGCACCAGAGTGCGCATAAGGGTGCCGGGCAGGCCGGTTATGATCGTGGAGTGGTAACGCTTTTCCCCGCCGCGCTCACGGTTAAGAAGCACTCCCGCGGAGGTGATGAGAAGCTCCGACAGCGCCGACACGACGGCCACCGCGCCCGTTACGGCAAACACCCTGCCGGATATGGTCACGCTTATCAGAAGCGACAGCATCGTGAACACCGGCACCAGACTGCGGCGGAGGTTATCGAATATTTTCCACCTGTCAAGAAGCCGCAGGGGCGACGGCACCTTCTCGTTACTGCCGTTTCTCACTGTGGAGAACAGCCAGGGTACATTCTGCCAGTCGCCTCTCGTCCAGCGGTTCAGGCGGGAATAATACGACGTGACCTTATAGGGGAAGCCGTCCGTCAGTTCCACGTCGCTCATGAATCCGCAGCGCATATACGCCCCCTCCAGCAGGTCGTGGGAGAGGACGCGGTTGTCGGGGAACGCCCCGTCCAGCACCTCGGCGCAGGCGGGAACGTTCATAATGCCCTTGCCGGAGAAGCTGCCCAGGTCGAAAAGGTCCTGATACACGTCGGACACGGCGTTGCCGTAGGGGTCCACGCCTCCGGCTCCGGCAAATATCCTGGCGAAATCCGATCTGTTGGCGGCGGTCAGGTCCACGGCCATCCGGGGCTGGATTATGCCGTGTCCCGCCGTGACGCACCGGCGCGTCCCGTCAATGACCGGCACGTTCAGGGGGTGCATCGCGGCGCCGATGAGCTGGGAGGCCGTCCCGGCGGTAAGCCTCGTGTCCGCGTCCAGCGCGATGATAAAATTCGTGCCCTCCAGCGCTCTTTCATCGCCGGACAACACCTTCAGCGTTGTTCTGCGGCCAGTGAGCAGCCGGATCAGTTCCAGGATGGCGCCCCGCTTTCGTTCTCGGCCCATCCACACGCCGTCGCTGCGGCTCAGCTCTCTGTCCCTGAGAAGAAGGAAAAAGCCTCCGCCGTACTTCCCGTTGAGCTCGTCGAAGGCGGTCTTCACCGCCGCCACGCACTCCTCGTCGCTGTCGGCCTGCCGCTGCGTATGCTCGGGCAGGTCTGCGAGGAGGGCGTATCTCACGTTCTCCCCGGCCGAGACGTTGGCAAAACGGTACTCCTCCAGATATCTGGCATACTTCCCCGGCTGGTCCTTCGGGCTGAGCAGCGCGGATATGACGCACAGCGTTCTTCCCGCCTCCGGCACGCCTTTTGAAAAGTCCATACGCGGCAGCTTTTTAGGCTTTACAAGCCGCGCTGCGCCATAGTCGATGAGATTTTTGACCGTCTCTGATATGGGGAAAAGCAGCAGCGTTGCCGCGGGAAGCGATCTCAGAACCACGCCGATAAACGCCGCCGCCGTCAGGGACGTGACGGCGACGGCGGCGATATAAGCCGCCCCCGACGGCTCTGTGCGGGGTCTGTCCATCGGCCGTGTGAAGATGAAATATCCCACGTGCTTTTCCCCGCCCCGCTCCGACAGCTGAAGAATCCTGGCGGCGGCGTCCTGCTCCGTCATGCCCTTCCCGGCGGCGATGCGGGCCACTTCCCGGCGGTAATCCATCTTCGTCTCCTCGTCCATAAGAGGATATATGCGGGCGGGGTCCCGGGACAGTATCCGCTCCACCCTGTTTACCCGGGAGAGGAGGTCCGACGCGTCGTACTCGCCCAGAAACCGCAGGGACGTGAAAATATTTTCCATCAGCATGGGCATGTCGTCCCGGTGGAAGCCGGTGCCGCCCCGCCACAGTTCCGCCAGGAACGCGACGAGCTCCCCTTTCAGCACAGGGATGAATACGGCCAGCTCCCGCTCCGAAAAGGGACTCACGTCCTGATACGCGTCCAGGAAAAGCTCCAGCCGTTCCTCCGTGACCTCACCCAGCCCCGCGCACAGAAACGCCCGGGCGGCGCCGGAGACGACGGCGGTCCTCTCCCCCTCTATGCAGGGCATGGGCCGGGTCCGTCGAAGTCTTGACGCGGCGTCGCCGCCTTCCCGCTGGGCGATATACCAGTTGTCCCCCAGCCACTCCAGGGCTCTGTTCTCCGTGGCCCCGGCGTCCGTTCTCCCGGTGCCGCGCTTTACCGCGGTGTTGATCTCATCGACGGACTTCGATATCCTTTCGGCCACGGTCCTGCCCCGAACGGCGCCCCTGACACGCGTGGTCATGGCCACGTTTCTGGCGTACCTTTTAAGATTTTCAGTACTTACGTATAATCCCGTATCTGCGCCCGGTATCATCATATTACCTGCCTTGAATCGGTGATTTGCACCGGCTCGGTGCATACAAGTCATTTTTTCCGGAATTATCCGCAAATATTCCTTGACAACGGCGTGGGTGTAAAGTATAATCCCTTTACGTAAAGCGAACTTGCTTTACACAGGAGGTGTCCCATGGCCGAAAAGACGGTGGAAATGACGCTGCTGTTCGATTTCTTCGGCGACCTCCTGTCGGAGCGCCAGCGGGAGTACTTCGACCTGTACTACAACGACGATCTCTCCCTTTCCGAGATCGCCGACATGATGGGCATCTCCCGTCAGGGCGTGAGAGACGTGATCAACCGGGCCCAGAGCACCCTTGAAGAGTACGAGGATAAGACCGGCGTCGTGGCCAGATTCGTGGCCATGCGGGGCGATATCGCAGCCCTGCGGAAGACCGCGGACGAGCTGCAGCGGATCGCCTCTACGGACCGCCAGAGGGAGCTGGCCTCCCTCATATCCTCCGGACTGGGCAAGCTGGAGGGATAGGAGCACAGATGGCATTTGAATCTCTAACCGAAAAACTGTCCGCCTCCTTCAAAAAGCTGCGGGGCAAGGGCCGTCTCAGTCAGGCCGATATAAAGGCCGCCATGCGGGAGGTCCGAATGGCCCTTCTGGAGGCCGACGTCAGCTACAAGGTGGTCAAGGACTTCATTGCCGCCGTCAGCGAGCGCGCCATGGGCGCGGACGTGCTGGAGAGCCTCACCCCCGCCCAGATGGTGATAAAGATAGTCAACGAGGAGCTTATCGCCCTTATGGGCGGCAGCGAGTCCAGACTTACGGTAAACTCCAAGGGCCCCACCGTCGTGATGATGGTCGGCCTGCAGGGCTCAGGCAAGACCACCTCCTCCGCAAAGATAGCGGGTCTGCAGAGAAAGCAGTTCTCCCGCCGTCCCCTGCTGGTGGCCTGCGACATATACCGTCCCGCCGCCATAAAGCAGCTGGAAACGGTGGGCGCTCAGCTCGATATCCCAGTTTTTCAGATGGGCACCGCCGACCCGGTGGATATCGCCAGGGCCGCTCTTGCCCACGCCAAACAGCACGGCAACGACCTTGTCATCCTCGATACCGCCGGCCGTCTCCATATAGACGAGGAGCTGATGGACGAGCTCAAGCGCGTCAAGGCAGCCATGGAACCCAGTGAGATACTGCTGGTGGTGGACGCCATGACCGGTCAGGACGCGGTGAACGCGGCCTCCGCCTTTGACGAGGCGCTGGGCATCACCGGCGTGGTGCTGACAAAACTGGACGGCGACGCCCGCGGCGGCGCCGCGCTGTCGGTAAAGGCCGTAACCGGAAAGCCCATCAAATTCGCCTGCACCGGCGAAAAGCTCGACGCCATAGAGCCCTTCCACCCCGACAGGATGGCGTCACGCATACTGGGCATGGGCGACGTGCTCACCCTCATCGAGAAGGCCCAGGAGAGTTTCGACGAGAAGAAGGCGCTGGAGCTGGCGGAGAAGATGAAGAAAAACCGCTTCACCCTCTCCGATTACTACGACCAGCTCACTCAGCTCAAGTCCATGGGCTCCCTGCAGGATATCGCGGGCATGATTCCCGGAATGGACGCCAAAGCCCTGGCCGGAGCGAAGATAGACGAGAAGGCCATGGCTCACACCGAGGCCATCATCCTGTCCATGACGCCGGAGGAACGGGAGAACCCCTCCATCATCAACGCCAGCCGCAAGCGGCGCATCGCCGCGGGCTGCGGTCTGGAGATCGTGGACGTGAACCGTCTTCTCAAGCAGTACGACATGATGCGCCAGATGTCCCGGCAGCTGGCCAGGGGCAAGATGCCCGCCATGTTCGGCGGAGGCGGCAGAGGCCGCCGGGGCCCCTTCGGGTTCTGACAGACAATTCAGCTTAATCCCGTAAAACGACAATTAAGCTTGATTGATATAACAAAGAAATGATATTTTGGAGGAAAGAAAAATGGTCAAAATCAGACTGCGCAGAATGGGCGCCAAGAAGAATCCCTTTTACAGAATAGTCGTCGCCGACTCCCGTTTCCCCAGAGACGGCAGATTCATCGAGGAGATAGGCACCTACAACCCCCTCACCGAGCCCTCGGAGCTTAAGGTCGACGCCGACCGCGTCAAGTACTGGCTCGCCAGCGGCGCTCAGCCCACCGACACCGTTAAGACTCTGCTTAAGAAAGCCGAAGTCATCTGATCAAAGGTCGCTTGTATGAGACAGTTGCTGCTGTACATCGCGCAGAATCTTGTGGATAATCCGGACGAGGTCACCGTGACCGAGAAGGACGGGGACGACGGCATCGTTTTCGAGCTGCGGGTCGCCTCCAACGATATGGGCAAGGTCATCGGCCGTCACGGCAAGATCGCCAAGGAGATCCGCACCCTTATGCGCTCTGTGGCGCAGAAGCAGGGCAAGAAGATTTCTGTGGAGATCGTGGAATGAGAAAACCGCAGGGGCGTAGGATTACGCCCCTGTGCCTTTTAGCGAGGAAGAATGGAAAGAGATCGTTTTATTGAGACGGGCCGCGTCACCGCCCCCCACGGCATCAGGGGCGACGTGAAGGTGGAGCCCTGGGCCGACTCCCCCGAATTCCTGCTGGGGTTCGACGTTTTTTACGTCGACGGAAAGCCCCTGCCGGTAAAGAGCGCCCGGGTCCACGGAAAGTTCGTGCTGGTGAGCTTCGAGGGCGTGGACACCGTGGAAAAGGCCGACGCTCTGAGGAACAAGACCGTTTACATCGACAGGGCCGACGCGGACCTGCCCGAGGGCAAATACTTCGTATCCGACCTGGTGGGCATGGAGGCTGTGGACGAAAAGGGCGAAAAGCTGGGTACCGTGACGGATATCCTCGACCTGCCCTCCGGCAGCGTGGCGGAGATAAAAGGCGCAAGAGAGATCCTCGTGCCCGTGCGGCCGGAGTTCGTCGTCAGCGCCGATATCGACAACAACACGCTGACGCTGCGTCTTATCGAGGGCATGTGATGGAACACAGATACTGGATAGATATAATGACTCTCTTCCCCGAAACCCTGGGAGACGTGCTGAGCGACAGCGTCATCGGCCGGGCCCAGGAGCGGGGCATAGTGAGGGTGGAATGTCACCAGATACGGGACTACTCGACGAATAAACAGATGCAGGTGGACGACTATCCCTACGGAGGGGGCCACGGCTGCGTAATGCAGGCCCAGCCCCTGTACGACTGCTGGAAGCACATATGCGACTTCCACGCCCAGAGAGTACACACCATTTTCATGTCGCCCTGCGGTCAGACCTTCAACGAGGGTCACGCCCGTCGGCTGGCCCGGGAATACGACAAACTGATCCTGGTATGCGGCCATTACGAGGGCATCGACGAGCGGTTCATCGAGGAGTGCGTGGACGAGGAGATATCCCTTGGTGACTTCGTGATGACCGGCGGCGAGATCGCGGCCATGGCCGTATCGGACGCCGTGCTGCGGCTCATACCCGGGGTGCTGTCCGACGAGGAGTGCTACACCAATGAAAGCCACTGGGACGGTCTGCTGGAATATCCCCAGTACAGCCGCCCGGAGGTGTGGAACGGCAGGGCCGTTCCCCCGGTGCTGCTCAGTGGCAATCACGCCAAGATAAAGCAGTGGCGTGACGTCCAGTCCATAAACCGCACCAGAACGCGGCGCCCGGACATGTTTGAAAAGCTGAAATTCGAGACGAAACAGGAAAAGAAGCTGCTGGCTCTGGCCGACGAGGCACTGGCGGCGGAGAATACCGAAGAAAAAAAGGATCCCGCGGACTGACAGGTCCGCGGGATCTTGCTCTATATGCCGTTTTGTCAGCCGGCTCTTACGGCCAGCTCTGCGACTCTTGCAAACGTGTTCGTCATATCCAGCACGACGATGCTGTCGCTGCCGATGACGTAGAAGTAATCGCCGATGTACAGCCCCCTGGTATTCCAGGTCCAGTTAAGATCCACCAGCGCCGCCCGGGTAAAGCCCGAGCCCTCAGCGCCGTCGTAACGGTAGATCACGTAGCTTGTATCCACCGGGAACCCGATAAGGCCCTTCTCCGGGCTTATCAGCAGGCTCTTGTGGTCGTCCATGGCGGGGCTGTAATAGAAGCCGGTATCAAGACGGTCCAGCTCCTTCAGACTGGAGGGATCGCTGATATCGTACATGCACAGCTTGATGCCGTCGGTAGTTACCCAGGTCCACTCGCCGTTGACCTTCTCGATCGTGTTGTAGCCCAGGCCGAACATCACGCCGTCGCTCCACACGTGGAGGTACCGGGAGAAGCCCGGCATTTCAAGGGCGTCGGTGACTGTGGGAGAGGCGGGGTCGGACAGATCCACCGCGAAGAGCGGATCCACGCTCTCAAACGTCACGAAGTAGGCCGTATCGCCCTGGAATCGGACGGAGTAGACCCTCTCCCCTTCTCCGAGGCCTTCCACCTTGCCGACGATCTTCATGTCCATGCCGAGGACGTACAGACCGCTGGTGGAGGGTTTGGGCTCCTCCCA